>NZ_JBFTLD010000241.1:0-18434 GCF_056396265.1 Allobosea sp. 05T422_2
GCTGGAGGCCGATGAGCGCGTGCTGCAGGCATCGAACTATCCGATGCAGCCCTGGCTAGATGTCGCCGAGGGCGGCTGGTCGACGATCGTCGTCACGGATGGCGACCCGTCCCTGGCCGAGACTCTGGCGGATGAGCTCGCCGACCTCGCCTGGTCGATGCGCGATGATTTCCAGGTCCGCGAGGCGCTCTCGGTCGACGAGGCCGTGCGCAAGGCCGACGCTGCCGAGCGCGGCATGGTCGTGCTCAGCGACACCGGCGATACCGTCTTCGGTGGCTCCGCCGGCGACAGCAACCTGATCCTGGAATCGATCCTCAGGCTCGGCATCGGCAGCCGCGCGCTGATCCCGCTGATTTCGCCGCAGGCCGTCGCGACGCTGGTCGCGGCCGGCGAGGGTGCACGGGTGACGCTGCCGCTGGGCGGCGATGCGGCGCCGGCCTTCTTTACGCCGCTCGAGGTCACCGGCACGGTCCGGCGTATCGGGGGTGGGCCCGTGCCGCTGATCTACAACCACCAGAACGAGGTCGATATGGGCCGGGTCGTCGTTTTCGACGTCGGGCCCGTGACGCTCCTGATCAGCGAGTTGCGCGGTGTCGCTGGCAATGTGCCGGGCGTCTACGAAGCTTTCGGCGTCGATCTCGCGGACTACAAGATGGCTGTCCTCAAGACGGCGTCGAATTTCCAGTATTTCGCGCCGATCTCCTCGCAGGTCATTCGTGCCGACACGCGCGGGCCCGGGCAGTCGGACGTCTTCACCTTGCCCTGGGCGCGGATTCCGCGCCCCGTCTATCCACTTGAAACAATAAGCGACTGGCGGGCGCATTCGACCCAGCCTGGCGCGGGGACGAGCTGACACGAAGACCAACCAAAAAGGGGAGTGTGCCGGATGACCACCGTATCGCGACGTCAATTCTGCATGGGGGGCATCGCCCTGGCTGCAGCAGCTCCCCTGGCGATGTCACTCCCAGCCATCGCTCAGCAACTGAAGGGCGGCACCTTGCGTGTCGCCGTGCTGAGCGAACTCGCCAATTACGATCCGCAGCAGCTCTCGACCGTCAATTTCCACGTCATCAAGAACCTCTATGACAGCCTGATCGAATACACGCCCGAGGGAAAGCCGGAGCCGAGCCTGGCGACTGAGTGGACGATCGCGCCTGACAAGACCTCGGTCAGCGTGAAGCTGCGCGATGGCGTGACCTTCCATAGCGGCACTCCGTTCAAGGCCGATTCCGTATTGGCGACGCTGCAGAAGGGAGCCGATCCCAAGCGCGGCAAGAACGTCTTTTCCACGATGTCGATCGTCAAGGACTGGTCGGCGCCCGATGACCGGACCGTGGTGATCAACTTCAAGGCTCCGGTTCCGGAACGGCAGATCCTCGACCTGCTGCAGTTCCTGATCCCGATCGAGGCAAAGGGCATCGATACGGTCGAGACGGTTCCGGCCGGCACCGGCCCCTTCACCCTGGTGAGCCGCGCAGTCGGGCAGGGCTTGCGCCTCAAGGCCAATCCGAACTACTGGCGCGAGAAGCAGCCGATCGTGCAGGATCTCGTCTTCACTGTGTTCAGCGAGGATGCGGCGGCGAGCGCGGCGCTCGAGTCGGGCGCCGTCGACATCATCTATAACGGCTCCTCGCGGAGTGCCGTGCGCCTCAAGAGCGCTGGCTACCAGGTCTTTTCCGGACCCGGCAAGCTCGTGCAGGTCTTCCGCATCAACTCGACGCGTGGCCCATTCCGCAACAAATCCTACCGCCAGGCCTTCAACCACCTGATGGATCGCGCGGGCATCCTACGCGTCGGCTATGCCGGCATGGGCGAGGTCGTCGCGCAGCCCTGGGCGCCGGCAAGCCCGGCCTTCGACGCCAGCTTCACCAAGGCCTACGCCTACGATCTCGACAAGGCGAAGGCCTTGCTTGTGGCATCCGGCCTCTCGGCGGCCGAGATGAAAGACTGGAAGATGCTGGTCAATGGCAGCGACGAGGCCTCGGTCCAGATCAGCCAGATCGTACAGGCCTCGCTGGGCAAGGCCGGGATCCCGATCGAGCTCGATATCCGCCAGGGGGCCGAATTCGTCAGTGCGCTGCTGGGCGGCGATTTCGCCGCGGTCTTCGGTGCAGTCGGGAATGTCCAGAAGTTCCCGTCGCGCGTGACGACGAACTCGATCTATCGGACCTCCCAGAACCCAATCCTCAAGGACCCGCACCCGCATCCGGCCTATGTCGCGGCGATTGCCAAGGTCGATGGCGCCGCGGGGGGAGCGGCCGAGGTCAAGGCATCTTATGACAACCTGAACAAGGTGCTGGTGGACGAGGCCTTCGCGATACCGACCAATTCCTATGAGGTCGGCCTGATCGTCGCCTCCGACAAGGTTGGCGGGGTGACACTCGAGATCGACAACCTCCTCGTCGCGCGGACGATCGGGTTCAAGTAATGCGGAGCGGTGAGGCGGGACGCCGTCGCCGGGACGAGGTCGCGGCGTCACGCAGCCATCGGTTGCGCGGCGTCCCGCGATGAGCGCGACCTCAGGATCGACCCTGTACGTGCTGCGCCGGCTTTCTGCCCGCCGCAGCACGTCGTTGAGTTTCGCCTTCCTGTTGCTGGTGGCACTGGCGGCGGTGTTTGCCGATCTGCTCCCGCTCGACCCGCTGACGCAGAACCTGGCGGACTCGCTGATGCCGCCATCGGCTTCCGCCTGGTTTGGTACCGACGAGCTTGGGCGGGATATCCTGGCACGCGTGGTCTATGGCGCGCGAACGTCGCTCGTCACCGCCTTCGGTGCCGTCGTTATCGCGGCGCTGATCGGGGTGCCGGTCGGGCTCGTCGCCGGCTTTTTCGGTGATTGGCGCGATTCTGTGTTGATGCGCTGCATCGATGTCTTGCTGGCGCTGCCGAACATCCTGTTCGCCATGGCGCTGATCGCTGTACTCGGTCGCAGCCAGGCGGCGGCCCTGGTCGCTGTCGGCATTGCGGGGATACCGAATTTCGCGCGGATCGCGCGAGCGCAGGTCATGGCCTTGCGCCAGCTCGATTTCGTCACGGCGGTGCGCAGCTTCGGCGGCGGCTCGTCCTACATCATGTTCCGCACCATTCTGCCCAACGCGCTGAGCCCGCTCGTCGTGCAGGCGATCGTGCTCGCCTCGGTCGCGATCCTGCTGGAGGCTGCACTCGCCTTTCTCGGCGTCGGCGTGCCGCCGCCGACGCCGAGCTGGGGCGAAATGCTGCGAACGGGGAAATCCTATCTGCACGAGGCGCCGACCTACGCCGTGCTGCCCGGTCTCGTGCTGACGCTGACGATCCTCTCCTTCGATACGATTGGCCGTGCCCTGACCGCGCTGCTCGACAGGCATGATCCCGGTGTGCCGGAGCGCAGGGGGCGATGACGAGCTATCTGCTGCGCCGCCTGTTTCAGATGCTGCCGGTGCTCTTTCTCGCATCCTTCGCGATCTTCGCGATGATCTACGCGGTGCCGGGCGGCCCCGTGGCGGTGCTCGTTGGTGAGAACGCCTCTCCGGAGGAGATCGCGGCCACGATCGCGCGCTATGGCCTCGATCGACCGATGCTGGTCCAGTATCTCGACTGGCTCGGCCAGGCCGTGCGCGGCGATTTCGGTCTCTCGCTCCACAGCCGCCAGCCCGTCCTGGCGTTGATCGGAGAGAGGCTGCCAGCAACGCTGCAACTGGCGGTCGCCGCGATCCTGGTGGCGTTGGCCGTCGGCATACCCGTCGCAATTGCCAGCGCCGTGCGCCCCAATTCCTGGCTCGACCGCCTGCTGAGCGGGTGGAGCGCGCTGGCGCTGGGTGTGCCGACCTTCTGGCTCGGCATCCTGCTGATCCTGCTCTTCGCCGTCGAGCTCCGCTGGTTGCCGTCCGCCTCGCGCTACGTGCCGTTCTGGGAGGCGCCGGTGGATGCGTTACGCAGTCTCATGCTGCCGGCGCTGACACTGGGCATCTATGTCTCCGGCATCTTCGCGAGGTTCCTGCGCGCGTCGCTGATCGGCGAAGCGAAGCAGGATTATGTCCGCACGGCGCGGGCCAAGGGTTTGCCGGAAAGCCGCGTCGTCGGCCTGCACATCATGCGCAACGCGTTGCTGCCCTTCGTCACGATCGTCGGTTTGATGATGGCGAATTTCATCGGCGGTGCGGTGGTGACGGAAGCCGTCTTCACCTATCCGGGGCTCGGACGTCTGGTCATCCAGGCGATCAGCACCCGCGATTACCCGTTGATCCAGGGCTGCATCATGGTGATCCTCGTCGGCTATATGCTGGTCAACCTGATCATCGACCTGCTCTATGCGTGGATCGATCCACGCATCGAATATCATTGACACCGCTCCGCAGCGCGAGGTCCCGCACGGGCCTGCATGTGCAGGGCTCGCGCTGGCCATGCCTGTCAGGCGGAAACGATGGGGTCCTGCGAGCCGAGATGGCTCGAGATATGCGCGGCGACCTCGCGCAGCCGCATTCCCGCCTTCGTGGCGAGTGGCCGCGGCATTCGCATCAACGGCGCCGAGATACTGAGGGCAGCCACCGGGTAATGATTGTCGTCGAAGATCGGCACGCCGACGCACATCGCCCCGTCTTCGTTCTCGCCGATTTCCGTCGCGTAACCGAGCTTTGCGACCTGTCGAAGCTGGCGCTCGATCTCTTCGCGCTCGAGCAGCGTGCGTCCGGTTCGCTCGGTCAAGGGCAGGTCGAGCTGGCGCAGCTTTTCCGCTTCGGGGAGGAAGGCCAGGATCGCCTTGCCCAGCGCGGTGGAATGCATCGGATGGCTGTCGCCGATCCGCGCCTGCATGCGCAGCGAGCGATTGGCCTCGATGAGGTCGATATAGACGATCGTGCCGTTGCCCTTCACCGCGAGATTCACGGTTTCATTGAACTCGTTCATCAGTTCGACCATCGCCGGGCGTGCGAGTTGACGGATCTTGCTGAAGCTCGCATCGGCACGCGCGATCGAGCGCAGCAGCGGCCCGAGATTGTATTTGTCGGTCTCGCGGTTGTGGCTGACGAAACCGGCTTCCGTCAGCGTTTGCAGGTAGCGGAAGGTCGTCGTCTTCGGAATCCGCAGCTCACGTCCGACGGTCGTGAGCGCGATCTCGTGACCATGGCGCGCGACGAATTCCAGCACCTTGAGCGCCTTCATCACGGGCTGCACGACGTAAGGGTTGCCCGATTTCTTCGGCATGGTCGCCCCGCATCCTCGCTGTCGCGAGACTTCGCATAGCGGGTCCCTCTGAATTCCGCAAGACGAAACCCCTGTTCCTTTACATGGGATGAGGGCTCTGGTCTGCTTAAAATACCGGCAGTGGAGAACAGGCACGTGCGAGCGAACGGAAGCGGACCAGCAGCAACACTGCGTTTTGAGGAATCGGCGCGGCAGATCGCTGCGAATGCGCGCTACATCGCTGGCGGCGTGAACAGCAACTTCAGACTAGGCATGGCGCCGGGCCCACTCGTCTTCGAGCGAGGCGAAGGGGCCTATCTCATCGATGTCGATGGCAACCGCATCATCGATTATTACTGCGGAATGGGGGCAACGGTGCTCGGCCACACCCCGGCCAGGGTCATCGAGGCGGTGCAGCGCCAGGCGGAGCGTGGCATCCTGTTTGCCGGCCAGGYACCGATCGAGCACGAGGCGGCGAAGCTGATCTGCGAGCGCGTTCCCAGTGCCGAGCGGCTTCGCTTCGGTTCCTCGGGCTCCGAGGTGGCGCAGGCCGCGATCCGCCTCGCCCGTGCGGCGACGGGGCGGCGCACCATCGTCAAGTTCGAAGGGCATTATCACGGCTGGTTCGACAACGTCCTGTGGTCAACGGCGCCGGGTCTCAATGCGGCTGGTCCGAGCGACGCGCCCACGCCCGTCGCCGGGAGCCGGGGGCAGGACCCAAGCGCGGGCGACGGTCTGTCGATCCTCGGCTGGAATGACCTCGCTGCTCTCGAGACTCGCCTTGCCCGCGGCGACGTCGCGGCGGTGATGATGGAGCCGGCCATGTGCAACCAGGGCGCCATCGCGCCGCTACCGGGCTATCTGGAAGGTGCGCTCGCGACCTGTCGCGCCCATGGCGCCCTGCTGATCTTCGACGAGGTGATCACCGGCTTCCGCCTCGGCCGCGGTGGTGCCCAGGAGCGCTTCGGCGTCACGCCGGACCTGACGATCCTGGCGAAGGCGATTGCCAACGGTTTTCCCGTCGCAGCGATCGCGGGACGGGGCGAGCTGATCGATATGTTCGCGGATGGTGTGCTCCATGGCGGCACCTTCAATGCGCAGCCGATCGCGATGGCGGCGATGGTCGCGACGCAGCAGGGGCTAACGCCGGAGCATTACGAGCGCAGCTCGGCTCACGGCCAGCGCCTTCAGGACGGTATCCGTGAGATCCTGGCTCAGGCGGGCATCAAGGCGCAGGTCGCGGGCTTTCCACTGATGTTCCACATTGCGTTCGGGCTGGACGCGCCGGCCCGCAACTACCGGGAGGTCGCGGCCTCCGACAAGGCGGCCTATAGCCGTTTCGCGCTCGCGCTGTTGAAACGCGGCGTTCGCGTGCTGGAGCGTGGTGCCTGGTTCGTCTCGTCGGAGCACGATGCGGCAATCGTCGAGGCCACATTGGAAGCAGTGCGCGGATCCGTGCGCGAGATCTGATCGGACGGATACCCCTGGGACACCCAGGTCGCCCTGGGCATTCCTTCCTTTGCAGTAATCACGAGCGGGCGGCCGGTTCGCACCGTCCGCTCGTTCTCGGGAGCAGCTGATTTGGTTCTCTTGGGACGGAATGGCCGGCCAAGCGAGCCTGAAGACCCTTTGCCGCCGCTGGCACTTCGTTTCCTGAGCCTGAGACGCAAGCCCGGTGCCGGCAGGTGAGCCATGGCTGCGGATTTCCTTGCTTCCGCAGTGTTGGAATGAGCACGCGCCTCCTCAAGCGGGGCGTTTGAACTGTTTCCCAAGAGCGAACAAGCCGAATGCCGCCAGCTGGCCAGCGACGAGCAGGAAAGGCMATTCAAAGCTTCCTGTGCGGCTGGCGACAATGGCAAACACCAACGGCCCGCATATCGAGCCGACGAAGCCGAACAGGCTTGCGCCCGACGTTACGTCGCCAATCAGAGTGGGCGGCGCGACCCGCGCAAGTTCGGCCATGTGGACACCGTTCCACCCCATCGAGGTGGCTCCGACCAGTGCCATGCAGCCATAGACCATCCAGGGACTGGCGGTTGTCGAAGAGACAAGCAGCATGATCGCGGAGCCTGCGCCCAAGGCCAGAAGCGAGAGAAGCAGGAGCCCGCCGCCCATGCGATCCGCCAGCCATCCGAAGAAGATGCGCGCGACCGTGCTCGCTGCAAGCAAGACGGCGATGTAGTGGCCGGCCTGCGCCAGGGTCTTTCCGTGCTGCGTGACCATGTAGGTTGCCGTGAAGGCCGTGATGCTGGCCTGCGTTATGGAAAACGACACACCCAGCGCGGTGAGCATCGGCAAGGACGGGTGCGAGTTCAGAACCCGGGCCGATCGGCTGAGCGAAGACGGCGAGAGGAACAGCCGGGCCCAGGCCCGGTTCCGTGGGCCCTTCTCGGCATCAAGACTTCTTTGAAAGGGCTGAACCAGCACGATGCAGAGAAGGATGATCGCGACAATCGTCCAGACCGCACCGACGAAGCCGAGCCCCAGGACCAGAGGCGCGACAACGAGACCGGCTATCGTGCCGCCCAGAGGCACGCCCGCCTGCTTGATCGAAAACACAAGTGTKCGGTGCCTGGGCGGCGCCGTGCGCATCAGCAACTGGCTGCCAGCTGGCGTATTGGGCGCCAGGCCCAGGCCCACAAGGAGCGCACCGACAAGGCCGACGAGGCCGAAGGACTGCGACAGGAGCAGGAGACCCACCGCGACGAAGATCAGGCCGAGCTGCAAGGCTCGGATCGGGCCGTGATGATCGAGCATCGGGCCGCCGCACGCCAGGAACCGGGGTTGAACTGGTCTTCCGGCAATGTCGGCGACCGGTCGAGGCCGTTTCCCGGCTATGGGGGCTGCAGCAGAAGCATGCGGTTCGCCGGGCCGCGGCCTTTCGTGGTTGTTCTCCAAATCCGGAGAACCGGACCAACAGTCGGCTTCTTCCTTCTGCCGTAAGGCCGACATGGGTGATCCGGCGAAAATGGAGCCATTGCTTTGGAGGCTGTTGTCAGCGGTCACCGCTCCCGGCGATGCTGGAGCCGTGCCGGTCTTTCGATTCTGCCGATCTGAACTCGCCTCTGCCGGCGTAGGTCGACGAGTCTGATGCCGGTTCACTGCGCATGGTTGATGCGACCCTGAGGTCGTGCTGACGTCGATTGGACCGGGTTGGAGGATCTTGCGGGTGAGGGTCGACGTTCTGGGCCTGCAGGCCTTCGTCAGTATCGCCGAGCGGGGCAGTTTTCATGCCGCGGCCTCGCATCTTAATCTCTCCCAGACCGCGCTGAGCCATCGGATCCGGAAGCTCGAGGAATCCCTCGGAACGACGCTGCTCTTGCGCACCACGCGCCAGGTCTCGTTGACCCCGGCGGGGTCGGCGCTCCTGCCGCGCGCCCGCAAGATCTTTGAAGAGCTTGGTGCGGCCATCGATGAGGCGCGGGTCGATGCCGCGGATGCCGAGGAAGAGGTTGCGGTCGGCTGTCTGCCAACCGTCGCGGTCCACTGCATGCCGTCGGTGATCGCAGAGTTCGCCAGACGATATCCGGCGGTGCGCGTCCGGGTGCACGACAACTCGGCTTCGGAGATCGCCGACAAGGTGCAGTCGGGCCAGGCTGAATTCGGCGTGACCATCGTCGCCGCCAATCGCTGGGACCTCGAGCTCAAACCGGTGGTCAAGGAGCCGTTCGTGCTCGTCAGTCACCGCAGCATGCCGCTCGCGCGATCGGACTCGCTGACCTGGGCGCAGTTGCAGGGGCTGCCGCTCGTGCGGATCAGTGCCGAGACCGGAAACCGCGTCCTGATCGACGATGCGCTGGGTGCGCGGCGCGAGGCCCTGACCTGGCGCTACGAGGTCCAGCGCGTCATTACCGCAGTGAGTCTTGTCCGTTCCGCGATCGGGTACGCGATCGTGCCGCAGCTCGCGCTCGACTCTGTCGATGCCGGCGAATTGGTTGCGATCCCGCTGCGTTCACCGAGCATCAGCCGCACTCTCGGCATCGTCACCCGCAAGAATATGCTGCTGCGGCCGGCGGCGCGCGACCTCCTGGCGCTGGTCAGCGAGGCGCTGAGAAACAGTGTCTCGGATAAAGATGCATGAAAGTAATCAATCGCTGCATTCTTCTCATTTGATGGCAGAATAGCTTGGGGTCAGGGTCCTCGCGGGACAAGGAAACGCACAAGCAAGGGACGACCCATGCCTGGCTCCAAAGCAGCGACGATCGCGTTCATCGGATTTGGCGAGGCGGCCGGGTACGGCGCGCGGCAAGGGCGTGGCGCGTGATGAACATCGACCGCCGATCACTCCTTGCCGGGCTGGGTCTGGCCGGCCTCGGGCACGCGGCGCGTGCGCAGGTCCAGCCGGCGTGGCCGACGCAGATCATTCGGCTCGTGGTGCCGTTCACCCCTGGCGGCAGCACCGACCTCCTCGCGCGTCTGATTGCCAACCGATTGGAACGCACGATCCCCGGCAAGGGCTTCGTCATCGAGAACCGCCCCGGCGCCGGCGGCATGATCGCGGCGAGCCAGGTCGCGAAGTCCGATCCGGATGGCCATACGTTGATGATGGGGCATATCGGCACGCTTGCCTTCAACCCGGCGCTCTATCCCAACGTACCCTATGATCCGGTCAAGGACTTCCAGCCGGTGGCCCTGGTCGCCATGGTGCCGAACATCCTCGTCATCAATCCCAGCCTGCCGGCGAACTCGTTTCAGGAGTTCGTGGCCYATGCCAAGGCCAATCCGGGCAAGCTGAACTACAGCTCCGGCGGACAAGGCAGCGCGGCGCATATTGCCGGTGCCTATCTCGCGCATCGGGCCGGTTTCGAGGCGATTCATGTGCCCTATCGCGGCACCGCACCGTCGGTGACGGATCTCGTCGCCGGTTCCGTGCAATTCACGCTGACTGGCGGTCCGGCGGTTCTGCCGCTCGCCGCAGCGGGCCAGTTGCGAGCGCTCGGCGTCGCCAGCTCCGAGCGCACCTCTTTTGCCCCTCAGCTCCCGACCATCGCCGAAAGCGGGCTGCCGGGTTTCGAAGCCGTGCAGTGGTATGGCATCGTTGCCCCCGCGCACACGCCGGCCGCAATTGTCGAGCGCCTCAACCGCGAGATCAACGCGCTGCTCGACCAGCCCGAATTTGTCGCGGCGCTCGATCGCGACGGCGCGATCGCACGCCGCGAGACGCCGGAAGGCTTCGGGCGGCTGATCGCCTCGGAGGGGACGCTGTGGCGCGATATCATCACACGTGCCAGCATCACGGGCGGGGGCTGAGCGATGTCGCAGATTGCCGTGCCATGCATGCTGATCCGGGGCGGTACGTCGAAGGGCGCCTATTTCCTCGCCGAGGATCTGCCGGTTGGTACGGGCGCGCGTGACGCGTTCCTGCTCGCGGTGATGGGCTCGCCCGACAAGCGTCAGGTCGACGGGCTTGGTGGGGCTCACCCGTTGACGAGCAAGGTCGCGATCGTTTCGCGCTCGAGCGAGCCAGGCTGCGACGTGGATTTCCTGTTTGCGCAGGTCGGCATCGAGACCGCGTCGGTCGACACCACGCCGAATTGCGGCAACATCCTTGCCGGTATCGGCCCCTTCGCGCTGGCGCGGGGCCTCGTTCGAACAGAGGGCGCCAGCACGACGGTGCGGGTCCGGACGCTGAACACCGGCACCATCGCCGATCTCGCGATGCGGACCGACGCCGGTCAGGCAGGCGTCGAGGGCGATGCCCGCATCGATGGGGTGCCCGGAACCTCCGCACCCATCGACATCAGCTTCCTCGGCACGGAAGGCTCCGTCTGTGGCGCGCTGTTGCCGACGGGAAATCCGGTCGACATCATCGACGGTGTCGAATGTACCCTGATCGATAACGGCATGCCGGTCATCGTTCTCCGGGCGGTCGATGTTGGACGCACGGGCCACGAAACCCGCGAAGCGCTGCAAGAGGATACGGAGCTGAAGCAGCGCATCGAGCGCATACGCCTCGCGGCCGGACCTCTGATGAATCTCGGCGATGTGGCAAAGATGGTGGTCCCGAAGATCGCCCTTGTCGCGCGGCCCGTTGCAGGATCGATCGCGACGCGCAGCTTCATCCCGCATGAGTGCCACGCTTCGATCGGTGTCTTTGCCGCGGTGACGGTGGCGACAGCCGCAGCCCTGCCGGGGTCGCCGGCAGCTTCGGTCGCCGCGATGCCTACCGGTCGCGAACGCGCGATTTCCGTCGAACATCCGACCGGGGAATTCACGGTGAAGCTCATCGTGGGTGGCACGCCGGAGCGCCCCGTCATCGAGCGCGCCGGCCTGCTGCGCACCGCGCGCATTCTGATGGATGGCCAGGCCTACGTGCCACCGCATGCGCTCGCGCGCAGCGGCGACGAAGCACGTCGTGCCCCCGAATAGGACCGAGAAGAGAGGATTACAGCTCAATGGCGAGCCTGCAGAAGACGGGTCTGGTGATTACCGCCCACCCCGGCGATTTTGTMTGGCGTGCGGGCGGTGCCATCGCCTTGCACGCCAGGCAGGGCATGCGGGTAAAGATCCTGTGCCTGGCCTATGGCGAGCGCGGCGAAAGCCAGTTCGCCTGGAAGCAGGCGGGTGTGCGGGTGGAGGACGTCAAGGCGCAGCGTCGCGACGAAGCCGAGCGCGCCGCCGCGGTCCTCGGGGCCGAGATCGAATTCATGGATGCCGGCGACTATCCGCTGCGCACGACAGGGCCGATGCTCGACCGGGCGATCGACCTCTTCCATGAGCTCACTCCCAGCTTCGTGCTGACCCATGCGCTTGAAGACCCCTACAATGTCGACCATCCCGAAGCAGCACGCTTCGCGCAGGAAGCGCGGATCATCGCGCAGGCCGCCGGCCATAAGCCGGACCCCGCACGCCCCTATGCCGCGCCGCCGGTCTTCCTGTTCGAGCCGCACCAGCCCGAGCAGTGCAACTTCAAGCCGAACCTGATCCTCAACATCGACGAGGTCTGGGAGACGAAGCGCAAGGCATTCGAAATCCTGGCCGCGCAGAAGCATCTCTGGGAGTATTACACCCGAGTGGCGCTGAACCGCGGCATGCAGGGTGGGCGCAACTCCGGCAAGGCGATGACTTACGGTGAAGCCTACCAGCGCCTGTTCCCCGAAGCCCTGGAGTCCCTGGCATGACCGGCGTCGTCGTCCGCACGAAGAAACGGGCTGCAAGCGCCGATATGGCGGCATTCCAGGAACTTGGCGTCTCGACCACCCATGAGGCCATGGGCCGGACGGGCCTGATGAAGCCCTATATGCGCCCGATCTATGCCGGCGCCTCGATCGCCGGTGGGGCCGTCACCGTCCTCGCCCAGCCCGGCGACAACTGGATGATCCATGTCGCGATCGAGCAGGTCATGCCAGGCGACGTACTTGTGGTCGCCTGCACGGCAGATAACACTGACGGCATGTTCGGCGACCTTCTCGCGACCTCCCTCAGGGCGCGCGGCGGCATCGGCCTCGTCATCGATGCCGGAGTGCGTGATGTGCGCATCCTGACGGAGATGGGGTTCCCGGTGTGGTCGCGCGCGATCTCGGCCAAGGGGACCGTCAAGGCGACGCTCGGATCGGTGAACGTGCCGGTGGTCTGTGCCGGTGCGATGATCAATCCTGGCGACGTGATCGTCGCCGACGATGATGGCGTGGTGGTGGTTGCACGGCTCGAAGCGGAGAGGGTTGCCGCCGCGGCGCGGGCGCGGGAAGCGAATGAAGATGAGAAGCGCCGCCGGCTCTCCGCCGGCGAGCTCGGGCTCGACATGTATGGAATGCGCGATGGGCTCGCGAAAGCCGGGCTCGTCTATCGCGACGACAACTAAAAGGCGGCTCGGAAACAAGAGCCAGACCCAGGGAGGGGTATCACGATGACATTCCGCAGGACGGTTCTGAAGGCCTTCATGGCAGGTGCGCTCGCGGCGACACTGGGCTCCACGGCGCAGGCCCAGGAGGTGGTCAAGGTCGGGCTGATCCTGCCGATGACTGGCCCCTTCGCATCGACGGGACGCCAGATCGAAGCGGCCGTGAAGCTCTTCCTGGCTCAGAACGGCGCGATGCATGGCGGAAAGCGCCTGGAGGTCATTCTCAAGGACGATACCGGCAACGCCGATGCGACGCGCCGGATCGCACAGGAACTCGTGGTCAACGACAAGGTGGCGGTTCTGGCTGGCTTCGGCCTGACGCCGCTCGCCATGGCGACGGCCCCGATCGCGACCCAGGCCAAGATCCCGCAGATCGTGATGGCGGCTGCGACGGCGTCGATCACCGAGGCCTCGCCCTTCATCGTGCGCACCTCGTTCACCCTGCCGCAGGCGTCCGAGCCGATGGCGGACTGGGCCTGGTCGAACGGCATCAAGCGCGTCTTCACCGTCGTGACCGATTACGGCCCCGGGATCGACGCCGAGACCTCCTTCGCCAACAAGTTCAAGGCCGCCGGCGGCACGGTCGAAAGCGTGCGCGTGCCGTTGCGCAACCCGGATTTCGCGCCGTTCCTGCAACGCGTCTCCGAGGCAAAGCCCGATGCCCTGTTCGTGTTCGTTCCGTCGGGCATCGGCGCGCAGTTCATGAAGCAGTTCGTCGAGCGCGGCCTCGACAAGGCCGGCGTCAAGCTGATCGGCCCAGGCGACGTGGTCGATGACGATATCCTCAACGGTATGGGGGACGTCGCGATCGGCGCCATCACCACGCATCATTATTCGGCCAAGCACGACAGCGCAGCCAACCAGGCCTTCGTGAAGGCGTTCGAGGCCGCCAATCCAGGCGTGCGTCCGAACTTCATGGCCGTCGGCGGATATGACGGCATGCGGTTGATCGCCGAGGCGCTCAAGGCGACAAATGGCGACGCTGGCGGCGAAAAGCTCATCGCGGCGATGAAGGGCGCGTCCTGGGAGAGCCCGCGCGGACCGATCACGATCGATCCGGCGACGCGCGACATCATCCAGAACATCTATGTCCGCCGCACCGAGAAGGTCGGTTCCGACCTGTTCAACGTCGAGTTTGCCACGATCCCGCAGGTCAAGGATCCCGTGAAGGCGCGCAAATAGGCGGTCTGACGCGGCCGGACCGACGCCATGCTCACCATCCTGTTCGATGGCATCGCCTATGGGATGGTGCTGTTCGTCCTCGCTTGCGGGCTTTCCGTGACGATGGGATTGATGAATTTCGTCAATCTCGCCCATGGCGCCTTCGCCATGCTCGGCGGCTATGTGACCGTGCTGCTGATGCAGCGGCTGGGCCTGCCGTTCCTGGCTTCACTTCCGGCCGCCTTCCTTGCCGCTGCGCTGGCGGGGATCGTGCTCGAGCGGCTCGTCTATCGACCGATGTATGCCAAGAGCCATCTCGATCAGGTGATGTTCTCGATCGGTCTCGTCTTCATGGCGGTTGCGGGCACCGACTGGCTGCTCGGCTCGAGCCAGCAGATCATCCAGCTGCCGCCCTGGCTTCAGGGGCGTTTCTACGTGCTCGGTATCGGCATCGGCTATTACCGCCTGTTCGTGATCGGGATCTGCGGGCTGCTTGCGGTCGCCCTGCAATGGGGCTTTGCAAAAACACGTTTCGGCAGCCGGCTGCGGGCCGCCGTGGACGATGCCCGCGTCGCGCGTGGCCTGGGCATTCCTGTGAACCGGTTGTTCGCCCTGACCTTTGCGCTCGGTTCCGGACTGGCGGGGCTCGGCGGCGCGCTCGGGATCGAGCTCATGGGGCTCGATCCGACCTTCCCGCTGAAATTCATGATCTACTTCCTGATCGTCGTCACGGTCGGCGGCACCTCGACGATCACCGGCCCCTTCCTCGCGGCCATGCTGCTCGGCGTTGCCGATGTGATGGGCAAATATCTGGTCCCGCAGGCCGGAGCCTTCATCATCTACGCGCTGATGGTCATCCTGCTGCTGCTTCGCCCCGAGGGCCTGTTCGCGAGGGCTCGCACATGAGCGGGACGGTTCTCGAACAGCGCGTCAGGCACTCGCTGCACCGCGCCCGGCGCTGGCACCCAGGCGAACTGGCATTCTGGCTCTTCGCCGCAGCGTCCTTCGTGCTGTTTCCAACGCGCTTTCTGATCCTCAACGAGATCGCGATCCTTGCCCTGTTCGCCCTCTCGCTCGATCTGATCCTCGGCTATGCCGGGATCGTRTCGCTGGGGCACGCCGCCTTCCTGGGGATGGGGGCTTATTCGRCCGGGCTGTTGGCCAAGTATGTCACGGCCGATCCACTGGCCGGCCTGGCATTCGGCATGGCGACATCCGCGCTGCTCGGGCTGCTCACCAGTCCGCTCGTCCTGCGCGGCACGGATCTGACCCGCCTCATGATCACGCTCGGCGTGGCATTGATCCTCTACGAGGTTGCAAACTCGCTGGCATGGCTCACCGGTGGCGCCGACGGCCTGCAGGGCATCACGATGGCGCCGGTCTTCGGGACGTTCGATTTCGATATCTTCGGCCGCACGGCCTACCTCTATTCGCTGTCGGTGCTGTTCATCCTGTTCCTGATCGCGCGGCGCATCGTGAATTCGCCGTTCGGCTTGTCCCTTCGCGGCATCCGCGACAATCAACTGCGCGCCGCCGCATCCGGCGTGCCTGTCCCTTGGCGCCTTGCGGCCATCTATGCCTTGTCGGCGGCCTATGCCGGGGCTGCGGGCGCATTGCTCGCCCAAACCACGCAATTCGTCTCCCTGGACGTGTTCGACTTCCACCGTTCAGCCGACCTGATGCTGGTGCTGATCATCGGCGGGACCGGMTATCTCTATGGCGGCCTGATCGGTGCGATCGCGTTCAAGTTCCTGCAGGACGCCATCGCGACCTTCACCCCGCAATACTGGATGTTCTGGATCGGGCTTTTCCTCGTCCTCTTCGTCCTTGGTGGTCGTGAACTGATCCATGGCGCGATCAAGGCGCTGGTCGCGCGGTTTCCGAAACGTGGGGCCTCGTCGTGAGCGCCGTCCTGCAGACCTTCGATCTCGTCAAGACCTTCGGCGGCATCACTGCGACCGACGACGTGACGTTCTCGCTGGAAAAGGGCGCGCGCCACGCGCTGATCGGCCCGAACGGCGCGGGCAAGACGACCTTCGTCAATCTGCTCACAGGGGTTCTGCGGCCGACATCGGGGCGTGTGAGCCTGATGGGGCAGGACATTACCGGCCTGTCGCGAGAGGCGCGGGTCAAGCGCGGTGTCGCCCGAACCTTCCAGATCAATCAGCTCTTCGGCACAATGACGCCGCTCGAGATGATCTCTCTCGTCACCGCAGAGCGGCTCGGCCGGGGCATGCGGCTTTTCCAAAGGCTCGACGCCGATGACGAGGCCATCGCCGAGACGGCCGATATCCTCGCCCGCTTCAAGCTCGAGGACATCATGGATCAGCGCATCGCGACATTGCCCTATGGCAAGCAGCGCCAGATCGAGATCGCCGCGGCCTTTGCGGCCAGGCCGAGCGTGCTCCTGCTCGACGAGCCCGCCGCCGGCGTTCCCGAAGCCGAGAGGCGCGAATTGCTGGAGACGGTCGCAGCATTGCCGGACGATGTCTCGGTGCTGCTGATCGAACACGACATGGACATCATCTTCCGGTTCGCGACCCGGATCACCGTTCTCGTCAATGGCCGCGTGCTGACGGAAGGCGAACCTGCGGTGGTCGCGCGCGACCCCGCCGTCAAGCAGGCCTATCTCGGCGAGGCCGCCCATGTCTGAGCTCCTGCGGATCGAAGGCCTGAACGCCGGCTACGGCGACGCTCTCGTCCTGTTCGATGTCGCGCTCTCGCTCGACGAGGGGCGCTCGCTCGCCTTGCTGGGCCGCAACGGCGTCGGCAAGACGACGCTGGTCAACACGATCATCGGCGTGACGCGTCGGCGAGCCGGGCGGATCACGCTTGCCGATGTCGACATCTCCACGGCTACGCCCGAGCAGCGTGCCCATGCCGGCATCGGCTGGGTGCCGCAGGAGCGCAACATCTTCAAGTCGCTGACCGTTGTCGAGAACCTGACTGCGGTTGCGCGCCCCGGCCCATGGACGACGGAACGCGTCTTCCGGATGTTTCCGCGCCTCGCCGAACGCAAGAGCAATCTTGGCAACCAGCTCTCCGGCGGCGAACAGCAGATGCTGGCCATTGGCCGCGCCCTGATGCTCAATCCCAGGCTGCTGCTTCTGGACGAACCGACCGAGGGGCTGGCGCCGATCATCGTCGAGGAACTGCTCGCGGCGTTGAAGACGCTGTTCCGGGACGAAGGGCTGGCAGCCATCGTCATCGAACAGCATGCCAGGACAATTCTGGAGCTGACCGACACCGCGATCGTGCTGGAGCGCGGTCGTGTCGTGCTCGCCGACGACAGTGCCGCGCTGCTGCGCGAACCGGCGCGGCTGGAGCGCCATCTCGGCCTCAGCGCCGCTGCCTAGAAGACCATGATCAGGGAAGGAAACCGCATGCCCCTCCGACACAAGCCGCCGTTCCGAGCCGATATGGTTGGAAGCCTGTTGCGCAGCGCACGCGTCAAGGACGCGCGCGCCAAGCTCGTGACCGGCGAAATCTCCGCCGCCGATCTGACGGCGATCGAGGATGCCGAGATCAGGGCGCTGGTGAAGAAGCAGKAGGAGGTGGGGCTCCAKGCGGTCACGGACGGCGAGTTCCGCCGCGCCTTCTGGCATTTCGATTTCCTGGAGAATCTCTCCGGCGTGCAGGGATACGACTCGGATTCAGGCATCCAGTTCAAGGGCGTCGCGACCAAGGCCCGCGGCCTTCGCGTGACCGGCAAACTCGATTTCCCCGACGACCACCCGCATCTCGCCCATTTCAGGTTTCTTGCCTCCGTCACCGATCGCGTGCCGAAAATGACGATCCCGAGCCCGAGCATGCTGCACTATCGCGGCGGCCGGAAAGCCGTCGATATCTCCGCCTATTTCAGGATGGAGGATTACTACACCGATCTCGGCAAGGCCTACGCCAAGGCGGTGAAGGCCTTTTACGACGCCGGCTGCCGCTACCTGCAGCTCGACGATACCAGCCTCTCCTATTTCTGCGATCCCGAGCAGCGCCAGATGCTGGTCGATCGTGGCGATGACCCCGACAAGCTGATCCATATCTATCGCGACGTCATCAACACGGCGACGGCGGCCAAGCCGGCGGACATGACGATCACCACTCATACCTGCCGCGGCAACTTCAAATCGACCTTCATCGCCTCCGGCGGCTATGAGCCCGTCGCCGACATGGTCTTCAACCAGATCAATGTCGACGGCTATTTCATGGAATGGGACGATGACCGCTCCGGCGGCTTCGAGCCGCTGCGCTTCCTGCCGAAGGGCAA
The DNA here is from genome assembly GCF_056396265.1 of Allobosea sp. 05T422_2. Lineage (NCBI taxonomy): Bacteria > Pseudomonadati > Pseudomonadota > Alphaproteobacteria > Hyphomicrobiales > Alloboseaceae > Allobosea > Allobosea sp. 05T422_2. Next base: position 18,423 of record NZ_JBFTLD010000241.1, read on the forward strand.
GCAGGTCGTGCT
>NZ_JBFTLD010000242.1:0-10684 GCF_056396265.1 Allobosea sp. 05T422_2
GCCATAGACGACCTGATAGCCGACGCCGCCGACGACATGACGCGCGACCTCTTCGAGCAGACGCAGCACCACGGCGCCGACCAGCGGGCCGAGCGTCGTGTCCATGCCGCCGAGGATGGTCACGGCGAGCGGCAGGACGTTCCAGTTGGTGGTGAAGACATCGTCGGGAATGACGTATCCGTAGAGGCCGCAATAGCAGGCACCGGCGAGGCCCGCGACCATCCCGGAGACGACGAAGGCCAGGATTTTCAGCCGCGTGACAGGCACACCCGAGGCAGCCGCGAGATCGGGATTGTTCCTGATCATGAAGAAGGCCGGACGAAAGCGCCTGCCGAGGAAAATGTCGCTGACGATGGCGGCCGCGACCAGGCAGCCGGTGATGAACAGGAGCTGCAGCGGCGGCGATCCACCCGCGATGACCGGCGGCATGATGCCGGTCGAGCCGCCCGTCAGCCCCGGCGTGACCAAGATCACGACATGGATCGACAGGCTGAAGGACAGGGTCGCGATGGTGAAATAGAGCCGCCGCAGGCGCAACGTCACTGCGCCCAGCAGCAAGGCGACCACGCCGCAGAGCAGGATGCCAACGGTCCAGCCGAGCACGGGGCCGAGCACGGGCGTCAGCAAGGCCGAGCCATAGCCACCGATGCCGAAGAAGGCGGCGTGGCCGAGCGAGACCTGGCCGGTGCGGGACAGGATATCCCAGGCCAATGCGAGGATGGCCGAGATCGCCGTGCCGATCGCGACCTGAACCAGAAAGGGCCGATCCGCGGCCGCGATCAGCAGGAGTGGCGCCGCAATCGCCGCATAGAGGGCGAGCCGTGCGGGAAGACCGGAACTCATGCCTGCACCTGCTTGCCGAACAGGCCGCTCGGGCGCACCAGGAGGACGAGCAGCAGAACCAGGAAGGAGACGCCGAAGCCCCAACTGCCGCCTCCCGATACGAAGGTGCTGATCAGGCCTTCGATCAGGGCGAGGATGGCCGCCCCGATCAGCGCGCCGGGGATATTGCCGAGGCCGCCGAGCGCGATGATCGCGAAGGCGCGGATGACGAGGTCGACGCCGACCGTCGGCTGAACGTAAAGCACGAGCGCGACGAGCCCGCCGGAGATGCCGGCGGCCGCACCGCCGATCGCGAATGACAGCTCGAAGACGCGGTCGACATTGATGCCAGCATGCATGGCGAGCACGGGGTCGTCGCTGGCGAAGCGCATCTGCGTGCCGTAGCGGGTGTGGTTCTTGATGCCGAGCATGACCAGGAAGAGCAGCAGGCCGACCAGCGCGACGACGATATTGTTGCCGGGAATGGTCACGCCTGCGAACTGGAGCGAGGGCAACAGCGCCGGCGCCTGCATCACCCGCGCATCCGGCGACCACAGAATGATCGCGATATTGAGGATCAGGATGGACAGGCCGAGCGTCGCCAGAAGCTGATTGTGCTCGTCCTGCTTCAGCACGCGGGCCAGGAAGCCGCGATAGACCAGGATGGAGAACAGGCCGAGCGCGACGCCCGAGGCCAGCATGCCCAGCCAGGGCGACAGGCCGTAGCCGGTATAGAGCCAATAGGTCAGGAAGGCGCCGAGCATGACGAATTCGCCATGCGCGAAATTGATGATGCGCGTCACGCCGACCGTGAGCGTGAGCCCGGCCGCCACGGCCGCGTAGAGGCCGGCCACGCAGAGCGACAGCAGAACCGCCTGGACGATCGACGCGGTCACGTCCGCCTGTCMTCCACGCAGAGCGCCTCAGTCATCGACCGTCTCCGTCGACGCTTCGGAGAAATCGAGCAGTCGCGACTTGTACTCGCTGCGCGGCAGCGTGCCGGCCGGGGCGAGGTGCACGGTGGTGGTCACCACCAGCGTGGCGCGGATATCGCTCTCGATCTTCTCGCGCAGACCATCCGAGGCGGTCTCGCCTTCGGCAAGCTCGACGACGACCTTGAGCGGCGGTGCCTGCTTGACGCCCTTCGCGGAGGGGCGGACCGAGACCACGCCGGTGACGGCGGGCGCGAACCGGTTGACGACCTCGCGGATCGCCGAGGGAAACACGTTCACGCCGCGGACGATCAGCATGTCGTCGGTCCGGCCAATGCAGCGCACCCGCGGCGACGTGCGGCCGCAGGAACAGGCCCCCGTGCGCAGGACGACATGGTCGCGGCTGCGAAAGCGCAGCAGCGGCGCGCCGCGATGCCTGAGATGGGTGTAGACGAGTTCGCCGGTCGCGCCGTCGGTCTGCGGAACCTGCTTGCCGGTCTCGGGATCGATCAGCTCGAAATGCACGAAGCCGCGGCCGGAAAAATGCATGCCCTGCTGCTGCTCGCACTCGCCCCAGAGCGAGACGGAAATATCGCCGATCCCCATCGCCTCGGTGACCTTGGCATTCCAGGCCTGTTCGAGCTTCTCGCGCATGGCCGGCTCGCCGCCGCCGGGTTCGCCGGCCACCATGATCCGCCTGATGCTGCTATTGGGCAGGTCGAGCCCGCGCGCCTCGCCGATCTCGGCGAGATGCAGCGCATAGGACGGGGTGCAGGCGAGGATCTGCGGCTTGAGCAGTTTCACGGCGGCGAGCAGCCGCTCGGTATTCCCGGTCCCGACCGGGATGTGGCAGAGGCCGAGGCGGGGGAAGGAATCGAGTGCGGCGCCGGCGACGAACGGCCCGGCATTATAGGTCGAGATGACGCGCTCGCCCTTGCTCAGGCCGCTGGCGCCGTAGCTGCGGGCGGAGGTTCGGACCCAGTTTTCCAGATCGCCTGCGGTCAGCGGAATATAGCTTGGAATCCCGGTCGTGCCGCTGGTGGAGAAGATGCGCACCACCTCCTCCAGGGGCGCTGCGAGATGCGTCCCGATCGGATGGGCCTCGCTGCGGCTCTGCCGCAATTCATCCTTCTCGGTCAGGGGCAGGGCTTCGATGTCGTCGAGCCCGCCGACCGATTCCGGCGTCGCGAAGCCGTTCGCCTGCAGCTTGTCGCGAAAGAAACGCGAGTGTTCGAAGAGATAGCCGACCTGTTCGCGATAGAGGCGGTCGTCAAGCGCGCGCTGCTCGGGCCAGGGAAGTGTCTCGATATCGGGCTCTTGGAGCATGTCCCGGTCCTTCGCTTACATCGTGGGGTCGTAGGCGATCGCTTCCTCGGCGTGGTGCGCGAGAATGAAGCCGATCGGGCGCTTTTGTTCCTCGGCGAGATGCCCGAGAAGTCCCGCGGTGCGGGCCAGGATCGGCACGGCCTTGATCATCGTGTGCGGGAAATCGAGGTCCATCAGCACGGCAGCGATCGGACCGGAGACGTTGAGCGGCATCTGGCGGCCCCATGCCGTGGCGACAGCGCTGCGCATCCGCTTCAGGAGGTCGAGATGGCGACCGGAAATGCCGCGTTCCTCGACCAGGGCGAAGATCCGCTCGGTTCGCGGATCGACGGGATGATGGATCGGGTGGCCGAAGCCCGGCATCTTGCCGCCCTCGCGCCGTGTCCTGGCGGCGATGTCGTTGACGACGGCATCGGGATCCTCACCGGCATCGACCCGGGCAGCGGCTTCGGCGAGCACCTTGGCGCACAGCTCGGCCGTGCCCAGAACCACCGTGCCGCAGCCGAGAATTCCGGCGGCAACGKCGCATTGCAGGCTGTCGGGCGCTGCGGCCAGCGTCATGCGGGCGGCCTGCGCCGTCGGTGTCAGCCCATGCTCGGCGATCGCGACGAGGAGAAGATCGAGRAAATAGCGCTGCTGCTMCGACGGCTTTTCGCCGGTCACCAGGAAGAAGAAGAAATCGGTGAAGCCATAATGGCCCATGATCTCGCTGGCGAAGTCCCTGCCCCGGATCTCGATCCGGTCCGGAGTGGACGTACAGATGCCCGTGATGGCCGGGCCGGCCTTGCCAATCAACATGTCGCTCCTCCTGCCGCAGCCAGCACGAGGCGAAGCGAAAGCCGCGCAGCGGCGAGAGCCGTGCGATCAGTCCCGGATGGGGGACAGGCGTTTCCTCTTCGCCGCTTTCGGCTTGTTTTGTCTTTTAAGTTTGTAGGACAATATTGCAGGTCGAAACGTTGTCAACCGGGTTTCCTGCTGATAGGCAGATCGTCATGACGACACTCGACACCCACCTCGCCAGCGCTCTGCCGGAGCCCGAGAACGCCGAAGGCCCGGCGCGCGGCGGAACCGTCGAATACGTCCTTGATCATTTGCGCGCCGGTGTGCTCCAGGGGCGCTATGCGCCGGGCCAACGCCTGATCGAAGCCGACCTGACGCGCGATCTGCGGGTCAGCAGGGGGCCGCTACGCGAGGCCTTTCGACGCCTCTCCGCGGAGGGCATTCTTGAGATCGTGCCGCATCGCGGCGCCCTCGTGCGCCGCCTGACCCTGCGCGAGATGAAGGAGCTGTTCCAGATCAGGCTCGGCCTGGAGACCCTCGCTGCCCGGCTGGCTGCGGAAGCGATGGCCGATCCGGTGACGAAAGCGCGGTTCGAGCGGGAGATCGAGGCGATCTGGGACGAGCACCCGCGCCCTCCGGGCGCTGAATATATCGACGAAAACCATCAGTTTCACGATGCGGTCGTCGCGGCGAGCGGCAACGAGCAATTGCTCAAGCTGACGCGGCAGCTTCGGCTCCCTGTCCTGATGTATCAGCTGGCGGGAACACTGAAGGCCGAGAACATCGCCGCTTCGCTGGCCGAGCATCGCGCCATCGCGCGCGCCATCCTCGCCGGCGACGCCGCACTGGCCGAAGTGCATGTGAAGGACCATCTGCAGCGCGCCATGGGCCTCGCGCAGGCCATGCCACACCGGGTTTTCGCTCGCTAGCTCATCGGACCGGACATCGTATCCGCCCCGATGATCTAACCCTTTGTGTTAGCATCGGCTTTGCCCCGAAAACCGCAATCCACTTTTCGGGCCGATCCTTTAACGCATCGCAGCGGCACGTCTTCGGCGGCGAGCCCCATCCTGCTCGCTGTTTTTCGACCGGCGATCTGAGAGACGCGTGGCTTCGCGTGGCGCCGGAAGGCGCTGCGCGCACACTCGCGCAAGACCCGCTACCAGAGCCGCAACATAGCTGCGCCCCCGACGAATAGAGGCTCCGATGGCTCTYTCAGGGGGGGCGGGCGACCAGGCGACGAAGGCGATCATCCGTGCCGCGACGGAACCGCGCCTGTCCCTGTCGCTTGGATACAAGGGCAAGATCCGAGGGAACATCGACTGGCAACATCGACTGGCAAGATCCCCGGCGATCTCGGCCGCGCGGCGGCCGCGATGAGCAGCTCCCGGCCGATCCCGGTCATGCCCATGATCCCGGAAAACCGCCAGCCCGTGCTGGTMGTTGGCGGGCTTCCGCAGGATCGGCAGCGCGCTTTGGGGGCGTCAGTCGAACTCCTTGCGGAATTTCTCGCTGACGGTGGCTGCCTGGCGGAAGCGCCCGATCGAGAAGGGCTCCAGCGGCGTCTGCGTTGCGCCGTCCACGATCATCTCGCTGAGGCATAATCCGACGCCGGGGCCGATCTGGAAGCCGTGGCCGCAGAAGCCGAAGGCATGGAACAGCCCGGCGGTCGTCTCGCTCGGCCCGATCACCGGGATCATGTCTGGCAGATAGGCCTCGATGCCGGACCAGGCGCGGATGACATGGCAATGCGCGAGCATCGGCGCGACACGCGCCAGCGCCCGCATCGCCGCCAGCGTCTTGGCGGGAGGGACGGGGGCCCGGTTCGCCTCCGGATCGGCCGCCGTGCGMGGATAGCCGGCCAGGATGATGTTGCCGCGCGGGATCTGCCGGAAGATCACCGACCCGTCGATCGCCTGGACGGAGGGCCCGATCGCGTAGGGAAACGGCTCCGTCACGAATTGCGGCGGGCCGGCCGGAAAGACCGGCGCGGTCTCGCCGAACCGCTCCGCGATGTCGAGCGCCCAGGCGCCGGCGCAGTTGACGAGCGCGCCGCAGCTCAGCCGCGCGCCATCGGCGAGCGTCAGCGCGAAGCCGTCGCCCGCGCGATCCACGGCGGTGACGCGGGTGTTCTCGCGGATGACGGCGCCGAGCCTGGCCGCGGCCCGCGCCACGGCCGGCGTCGCGATCCTGGGATTGGCCGTGGCGTCGCGTGCCGAAAACGTGGCGGCGACGGCCCGTTCGCCGAGCCAGGGCCAGCGCCGCCGGAGCTCGGCAGGTCCGACCCGCTCGATCGCCAGCCCGTAGGATTCCGAGACCCCGGCATAGCCCTCGAGCTTGGCCTGCTCCGCCTCGTCATAGGCGAGATAGAGATGGCCGGTTTGCTCGAACTCGCACTCCTCGCCGATCAGGGCATCGAAATCCTCCCAGAGGGCCTGGGAGCGCAGGGACAGCGGGTACTGCCCGGGAAAGCGGCCCTGAAGCCGCAGGTTTCCGAAGTTGACGCCGCTCGACTGGGCGCCGACCAGGCCTTTCTCGATCACGGTCACGCTGTGCCCGCGCCGCGCCAGGAAGAAGGCGGTCCAGGCGCCGATCAGCCCGCCGCCGACGATCGCGACATCGCTCGTGCGCTCGCTCATGCCGCATCCCCGGCTGCCGCGAGCGCAATCGGCTTGACCGGGGCCTGGCCGCGCAGCCGCCCGGCGCAAGCGCCATCCTGCCCGCTCTTCGCCGCCACGATCTCTTGCAGGGCAGGGCCGCAGACCCGGCCCTGGCAGCGGCCCATTCCACAGCGCGTCATCGCCTTGACCCGGTTGACCTCGATCGGCCCGAGCTCCTTCTCCATCGCCGCGCGCACCTCGCCGACCGTCACGTTCTCGCAGCGGCACAGCGTCACGGAATCCGGCAGGACGGCGATCTGCGCCGCCGGCCAGGCGAAGGCGCGCGCCAGCCCGAGCTGGAAAGCACGCAGGCGCTCGACCTGCCGTGCCAGCCGCCGCACCGCCTCGCTATCCTGCGGATGGCCGAGATCAGCGAGAATCGCGTGGGCGGCGAGCGCGCCGCTCGCTTCGGCCGCGTCGGCGCCGCCGATCCGCACCCCGTCTCCGGCGAGGTAGAGGCCCGGCCTCGCCCGGCCCAGGCTGTCGATCCTGGGCAGGTGCAGCCGGAAATCCGGGTCATAGGCGAACTCGGCCCGCGCCAGGTCGGCCAGTTGCGTCTCGGGCTTCAGGCCGTAGCCGAGCGCGACGGCATCGCAGGCGAAGCGGCGTTCGCGGCCACGCGCATCGGCCAGCACCAGAGCCTCGACGCGGTCCGCGCCCTCGACGGCGATCGGCGTCACGCCGTGCAGCATCTCGGTGCCGGCGCGGAGGGACGCGCCCATGTACCAGATGCCCCGCAGCAGCGTCCGGGGCGCTCGCAGCAGGGCCGGGATCGTGGCGGCCTTGGCGGCGAAGGGCGTCGTATCGGCGATCACGGCGATCTGCGCGCCCATGTCGCGATACTGCTTCGCCGCCAGCGCCAGCAGGGGCGACGAGCCGAGGAAGGCGACGCGGCTTCCGATCAGGCAGCCCTGATCCTTCAGCGCGACCTGGGCGCCGCCGAGCGTGAACACGCCGGGCAGGGTCCAGCCGGGCAGGGGCGCCACCCGGTCCATCGCGCCGCTGGCGATCAGCAGCCTGTCGAAAGCGAGCGTCTCGGCCCGCTCGTCGCACAGCAGATGCAGCTGGTTGCCGTCGATGGCCCAGACCAGCGTCCGCGGGCGGTAATCGATCTTCGGGCGCAAGGCCGCGAAGCGGCGATGCAACGCAACGTATTTCCCGGCCTCCGAACCCATCAGCCTGGTCATGTCGAGCGCGAGATCATCGGCCGGCCGGCGATAGCCTTGCCCGCCCGCCCGCGCGCCCTCGTCGATCAGGATGGGCCGCAGCCCCTGTGCGCAAAGCACCTCGGCTGCGCTGATGCCGGCCGGGCCAGCGCCGATGATGACGATGTCAGCCATGGGCGCCAGCCACAGGCTGCGGTTCGGCAAACAGCACCATGCCGTCGGCGACCTTTGTGGTGCAGGCCCTGAGCCTGCCGCCTTCAGCGCTCCAGACCCAGCAATCCTGGCAGGCCCCCATCAGGCAGAAGCCGGCCCGCGGCTCGCCGCCGAATTCCAGCCGGCGGAGCAGCGCGCCGTTCGCCAGCAGCGCGGCGAGGACGCTGTCGCCACTCGTCGCCCGGATGGTCGTGCCGTCGAAGCTGAGCGTCGCGGGGGGCCCGGTACGGGCTGCCACGCGGCGGAACTGGGCCTTCGGAGCGTCCATGCGGGGTCCAGGAATTATTTCAATGCAATAATAGTTTTCGAATATTGATAAAACACGCGTCGACCGTCAAGCGCCTCGTGCTTGCGGTTCAGACGCGCGAGATCGCGTGCGCGGTGGCGATGACCAGGGAGGAAAACCGGGAGACGACCTCCGCATGGCTATAGCGCGAGGTCGAGGTGGCGATGTTCACGGCGGCCTCCGGACGGCCGTGATGATCGACGATCACCGCGGCGATCGAGGCGTCGCCGAGATAGACCTCCTCGAAGGCGGTGGCGTAGCCCTGCGCCGCCGCCTGGCGCAGCTTCGCTTGCAGGGCATCGCGCTGCCAGGTCGTCGAGGGCGTGTGGGCCTGGAGGTCGGAGGCGTCGATGATCGCCATCGCCTCGTCCTCCGGCAGGCGCGAGAGCATGGCGATGCCCGGCGCGGTGCAATAGGCCGGCATCCGCGTGCCGATGATGACGTCGGTGTTCAGCACATGGCGACTGAGAAAGCGCGAGACGAAGATGATCTCGGTTCCCTCGCGCACGGTGAGATTGACCGTCTCCTCCGTCTCCTTGCTCAGATGCATGAGATAGGGCATCGCCCGGTCGAGAAGACGGCTGCTGCGCACGAAATGATAGCCGAGATCGAGCGTCTTCGCGGTCAGCTCGAAGCGCTTTGTCTGCGCATCCTTGCGGAGATAGCCGAGCCTGGTCAGCGTGTGGGTGAAGCGCTGCGCGGCGCTGACATCCATCCCCGTCTCTGAGGCGACCTGTGACAGGTTGAGCGTCTGGTGCTGGCGGCCGAAGGCGGACAGCACCCGGAAGGCCTTCTCGACCGAGTTGACCATCAGCGCATCGTCCTTGCGCCCGGCCTGATCGGCTGGTGCCGCCGCTTTCCTGCGGCCGTTCTGTGTCGCTTCCGGCATCGTCATCGGGGCTGTTCTCCTCGCTCAATCAATGGCCGTGGCCAATGGCCTTGACAAGGTGAGCCTTTCGCGCAGATTATTCAATAGAAGTTATCGCATAACAATAAACATTCATCGGAGAGCGGTATGACGGACTCTGTTCTGGTCGAACTGCGTGGCGCTGTCGGCATCCTGACCCTCAATCGCCCGGAGATACTCAACGCCTGGAACGCGCCGATGCGCTCCCGCCTCGTCGAGGGGCTCGACGAGCTCGAAGCCAACGAGGCGGTGCGCGCCATCATCCTCACCGGCGCCGGCGACCGCGCCTTCGGGGCCGGCCAGGATCTCAACGAGACCAAGACCTTCGATCCCGACCGCGCGGAATTGTGGATGGGCGAGTGGGAGCGGCTCTACGACCGGATCCGCTCGCTCTCGAAGCCGCTCGTCGCGGCGCTGAACGGCGTGGCGGCGGGGTCGGCCTTCCAGGTCGCGCTGCTCTGCGATCTGCGCATCGGCCATGCCGGCGTCACGATGGGCCAGCCGGAGATCAACTCCGGCATCGCCTCGGTGACCGGCCCCTGGATCATGCGCGAGATGATCGGGATCGCCCGCACCATCGACCTGACCCTGACCGGGCGGATGATGGATGCCGACGAATGCTTCCGGATCGGCCTGATCAACCGGATCGTGGCGAAGGACAAGGTGATGGAGGCGACCCTTGCACTGGCGCAGGAGCTGGCCGGCAAGCCGCCCGTCGCCATGCGCCTCAACAAGGCCCGCTTCCGCGAGGTCACCGAGGCAAGCTTCCGCGAGTGCCTGGTTGCCGGCATCCGCAACCAGCGCGAGGCCTACGGCACGGGCGAGCCGGCCCGGATGATGGAGCAATTCCTGGCGATCCGGGCTGCACGCAAAAGCGCCTGACGGAACCACGCGCCTGACGGGATGGCGGGCCTGACGATCTGATCACCTACGGGGACATGCGGAAAACCGCTGAAAAAGGGGAGATGAAGATGACGAACACGATGACGAAGCCGACGCGGCGCACCCTGCTGCAACTGGCGGGCGGCGCAGCTGCGGGCGCGCTTGCAGCACCTTATCTCACCGGCACGGCGCGTGCCGCCACGCAGATCACGGTCGCCGACCCCGGTGGGCCGTTCGGGCCGGCTTTCCGCAAGGCCTTCTACGACCCCTTCGAGAAGGCGACCGGCAACAAGGTCGTCAACGTCGCCCGCGAAGCGGAGCCCACCGCCCAGTTCAAGGCGATGGTCGAGACCAAGTCCTATACCTGGGATGTCTGCACGCTGACGCTCTCGGCGCGCGATATCCTGAAGACGCAGGGCTTGCTCGATCCGATCGGCTTCGCGCATGCCGATGTGCCCAGGCTGATGCCGGAAGCGATCTCGCCCGAGTTCATGGGGACGGATGTCTATTCGACGATCTTCGCCTACCGCACCGACCGGGTGAAGAATGCCCCGGCGAGCTGGGGCGATTTCTTCAATGTCGAGAAGTTCCCGGGGCGCCGCGCCCTGCGCAAGAACCCGATCGACACGATCGAACAGGCGCTGCTCGCCGACGGCGTGCCGCTCGACAAGCTCTACCCGCTCGATATCGACCGGGCCTTCAAGATGCTC
>NZ_JBFTLD010000243.1:0-10583 GCF_056396265.1 Allobosea sp. 05T422_2
ACATTCGCACGATGCAGTCGCGCCGGGACCTTCTCGCCGTCACCGACCTTGCCCATGACGAAGGCAAAATGCTGGGTGTCTTCGAAGGGCGTGACATAGACATGGCCGGTCATCTCGCCGAACTCGGTCTTGACCGGGAAGGAATGCACCCGCTCGACGAGCTTCTCGCGCGCCTGGCGATAAGCGATCAGCTCGGCGACCGTGATCTGCTGCAGCCCGTGCGTCTTGGCGAAGGCGGTGATCTGCGCGCCCTTCATCACGGTGCCATCATCATTGGCGAGCTCGCAGATCACGCCGACCGGCGGCAGATTGGCGAGCTTGCAGAGATCCACCGCCGCTTCGGTATGGCCGGAGCGCATCAGAACACCGCCATCCTTGGCGATCAACGGAAACACGTGACCGGGCCGCACGAAATCCGTGGCGCCCATATTGCCATTGGCCAGCGCCCGCACGGTATTGTTGCGCTGCTCGGCCGAAATACCGGTGGTCAGCCCGTGCTTGACGTCGACCGTCACCGTGAAGGCCGTGCCGAGCGGTGCGTCGTTTGACGAGACCATCGGGTCGAGCCGGAGCCGCCGCGCCTCGTCAGCCGTCAGCGGCGCGCAGACGATGCCGCAGGTATTGCGGATAATGAAGGCCATCTTCTCCGGCGTGCAGAGCGAGGCCGCGATGATCAGATCGCCCTCGTTCTCGCGGTCATCGTCATCGGTGACGATAACGATCTCGCCGCGGGCGAAGGCTTCGATGGCCTGAGTGACGTTCTGCTGCATGACAGCCTCCCGCGGCCCTTGCAGGCCCAGAAAATCATTGGGGGTGACGGCACCGTTCGTGGCGGCGGCGATGCGCTCGGCACTTTCGCGCGAGATCCAGGCACTCTGATCGTTGCAGAGCGCCGACACGCTGGCCGGCGACAGGCCGACCTGCCGCGCGAAGGCGCTGCGAGCCATGCCATTCTGCCGGAGCCAAGTTTCGAGCTTCATGGCCGCAAGCTAATACGCCCCCGCTTCACTTGCAATGAAGCAGGGAATTAATTTCAGTAACACTGAAATTCACCGAGCAAAGGGCCAGCGCGGCTCGACCACGCCGACCTGGGCGCGATGGCGCAGGAACTGGTCGGCCAGCACGCAGGCGACCATTGCCTCCCCGACCGGCACGGCCCGGATGCCGACGCAGGGGTCATGGCGGCCCTTGGTGAACATATCCGCTTCCCCGCCGGTCCGCGTCACGGTCGCGCGCGTGGCGAGGATCGAGGATGTCGGCTTCACCGCGAAACGGGCGACAATCGGCTGCCCGGTCGAGATGCCACCCAGGATGCCGCCGGCGTGGTTGGAGAGAAAGAGCGGCTTTCCGTCATTGCCGGCCCGCATCTCGTCGGCATTCTCTTCGCCCGAGAGTTCGGCCGCAGCGAACCCCTCGCCGATTTCGACACCCTTGACGGCATTGATGCTCATCAGGGCCGAGGCCAGCTCGGCATCGAGCTYGCCGTAGATCGGCGCGCCCAGGCCGGCAGGAACGCCCTCGGCGACAATCTCCAGCACCGCGCCGATCGAGGATCCGGACTTGCGGATGCCATCGAGATATTCGGCGAAGAAGGCCGCCGCCTTGGCATCCGGGCAGAAGAACGGATTATTGCCGACCTCGTTCCAGTCCCAGTTGTTCCGGTCGATCTTGTGCGGCCCCATCTGCACCAGCGCACCGCGCACGATCATGCCTGGCACGACCTTGCGCGCAATCGCGCCGGCTGCGACCCGCATGGCCGTCTCGCGCGCCGAGGAACGCCCGCCACCGCGATAATCGCGAATGCCGTATTTCACGTCATAGGTGAAGTCGGCGTGGCCGGGCCGGTACTTGTCCTTGATGTCCGAGTAGTCCTTGGAACGCTGGTCGACATTGTCGATCATCAGCCCGATCGAGGTTCCCGTCGTCACCTGCTGGCCGCTCGCCTCATCGGGAAAGACACCGGAGACGATGCGGACCTGATCAGGCTCCTGGCGCTGCGTGGTGAAGCGCGACTGACCGGGCCGGCGGCGATCGAGTTCGAGCTGGATTTCGGCTTCGCTCAGCGGGATCAGAGGCGGGCAGCCATCGACGACGCAGCCGATCGCCGGCCCGTGGCTTTCCCCAAAGGTGGTGACGCGGAAGAGATGGCCGAAGGTGTTATGGGACATGGCAGCCTGACGGGTTTCGCTCCGGGCTCATAAGCCGGATCGCGCCCGCGCGAAACCCCGCTGCGCGCAAACCATGCCCCAACGCCCGCCGCGTCGCGTCCCGCGCTCCGCATCCCCGGCAATGCTGCGCGGCAGCGCAAGTCTTGACAGCCGCCCGATCCGGCGGCTTCTAGGCCCGATGAGACGCAGGCCTGTCACCCAGCCGCGCTCCTGGCGCCCCGGGAGTGTCATCATCGCGGGCGCCTAGCCCCGAACCTTCCGAAGAGGAGCGGGTTCGGGGGGAGTGGCCTCAGGTCGGCCACGACGCCTGCCACGGCGTGCCGTCTCGGACCTGGCACAGCAACCTATCCCGGACGAGGTTCGCGCAGACGGTTTCGCACCGCAAGGCGGCTTGTCCACGGTAGCCCGTCCCGCGCCTCGACATGATGGCCCCGGAGCCGGCGACCGGTCTTTCGCATTCGGAATGCCCAGACCATGTCGAGACAATCCGGCCCCGGCACGCCGGGGTCCGTCAGCCTCGCGCGCGCCCTTTCCAAGCTCGGCTATTGCTCACGCACCCAGGCCGAAGGCCTGATTCTCGGCAGGCGCGTCCGGGTCGATGGGCGTCTTGCCCTGAACCCGAGCCTGCGCCTGGATCTCGCGCGTGCCCGCATCATCGTCGATGGCGAAACGGTCTCGGCCGAACGCCGTGTCTATCTGATGGTCAACAAGCCCCGCGGCGCGCTCACGACCCGGACCGACCCCGAAGGCCGCGCCACGGTCTATTCCTGCCTGGACGGACTGGAGCTACCGTTCGTCGCCCCGGTCGGGCGGCTCGACAAGGCGAGTGAAGGGTTGCTGCTCATGAGCAACGACACGCGCTGGGCGCAGCGCATCCTGGACCCGGCCTCCGGCGTGGAGAAAACCTACCATGTCCAGATCGACACGGTGCCCGACACCGCCTTGATGGTGCGGCTGCGCGCCGGTGCCGTCGACGGCGACGAGGCGCTCTCGACCAAGGCGGCGACGCTCCTGCGCCATGGCCAAAGGAACGCCTGGATCGAAATGGTGATCGACGAGGGCCGCAACCGACAGATCCGGCGCATCGTCGAAGCGGCCGGCGCGCGGGTGCTGCGCCTGGTCCGTGTCGGCATCGGGGCCTTGCCGCTGGGCGAGTTGCCAAAGGGCGCGGTCCGCGCATTGCAGCCTGACGAGATCGCACTACCGCTCGATAATGCCTGCGTCGGCGCTCCGCGACCTTCGGCCGAGGGCCGCCTCGACGGGTAGAACCGCCGGTCAGCTTTGGCCCTAGTGCGCCGCCGCCTTGGCCGGCACCGCCGGCGCCCCCTCCCAGCGCGTATTCGCCGGCAGGTTCTCGCCCTTCATGATCACGGTCAGCAGGCCGATCTGCGCGTAGTCGCCGACATGGGTGTCGTAGAGCACCGTCGCTGCCGCGCCCACACAAACGCCCTTGCCGAGATGCACGCGGCCGACCTTCATGACCCTGTCCTCATAGAGGTGGGTCTGCAGGGCCGAATGCGCGTTGACCGTGCAGTAATCGCCGACCCTGATGCAGTCGAACTCGGTGATATCGGTCGAGTCGAGCCAGACGCCCTTGCCGTATTTCGCACCGAACAGCATCAGGAACCAGGGCAGGAAAGGCGTGCCGCGCAGATAGTCGAACAGCACCTTGCCGCCCAATCCCCAATAGAGCACGGCGACCGCCTCGGTGCGCATCGCCCAGAACGACCACATCGGCTTCATCACCGGCTTGTAGACGCCCATCAGCAGCCATTTCATCGCGGCGCAGATCAGCGCCTGCGTCACCGCGATCAGGATGGACACGCCCATGAAGCTGAGCGCGAGCCCGCCCCAGTCGCGATCGAAGATCTTCTGCTGCAGCACGAGATCGACCGCGATGGTGCCGAAAGTGATGAACAGCATCGCCGGGAATGAGGTGTGCAGCGCCTCGAAGCCCGCCCGCGCCAGCCTCTTCCCCAGCGACGGCTTGTAGGTCCAATCCGCCCCAAGGTCGACCTTCTGCCGCGTCGGCAGGCGGATCGGCGGCGAGCCGAACCAGGTATCGCCCGGCTGCATCTTCTCATTGGCAGGCGGCTTCGACTTGATGCCGATCAGCACCCGGTCGGGGATCACGGCGCCTGGCGCCACGACCGCATCATTGCCGATGAAGACCTGATCGCCGGTCTTCGTCATGTCGAGACGCATATAGCCGCGGCGCATGTCCTCGTCGCCGAAGACGACCTCGTCGGCGATGAAGTTGCCGGCCCCGATCGCCGTCAGATCGTAGCGACCCGACAGATTGGTCGAGATCTCCGCGCCCTTGCCGATGCTGGCGCCCATCAACCGATACCAGAAGCGCATATAGATCGTCGCGAACAGCGAGGAGAGTGTCTCCAGCGTCACCTCGGTCGCCAGCGCCACCGTCCATTTGCGGGCATAGAAGCCGGAATGGATCGACCACGAGCCCGAGGTCACGCGCGGCAGGATCACCCAGCGCAGGCCGGCCATCAGCAGCACGGTGAAGGCGATGAGGCCCATCGCCGTCGGCCAGGTCAGGATCGGCAGATACCAGAGATAGCTGATATCGGACCATGTCGCGATCTGGTCGTCGATCCTGTCGAAGAGCCAGAAGGCCGGGAAGATCGGCAGCAAGCTGATCGGCGGCAGCACGATCAGCATGAACACGTAGAAAACCGTCATCGCGAAGCGACGGCGCATGCTCGCCTCGGCCTGCGGCGGCAACGCGTCGAGATCGACCATGCCGATCTTCCGGCCAGGCGTGCCGTCCCAGATTTCGGCCGCGCCGACCGTCGTACCGGACGGTATCGCCGTCAGATCGCCAATCTCGGCATGGTCGCCGGTGGTGCTGCCATGACCGAAGACCACGGAGGCGCCAGCGTTCACGTCCCGCCCGATCTTGATCCGGCCCAGGATCAGCTTGTCGMCGATGGCTTCGCCATTGGCGAAAGTGGTCTTCGAGCCGAAGGTCGTGTAGTCGCCGATCTCGATGAGATCGAGCGCACCGGCCTCGTAATCCGAGATGATGACGTCGCGGCCGACCTTGGCACCGAGCAGGCGCCAGTAGAAGCGCATCACCGGCGTACCCTGCAGCCATTTGATATGGACAAGGCCTGCAACGCGCGCGGCGAACCACCAGCGGAAATAATAGACGCCCCAGAGCGGATAGACGCCGGGCTTGGTCCGGCCGAGCACGATCCATTTCAAGGCGATCGAGATCAGGCCGGTGACGATGGTAATCGCGACATAGACGCCGAGCAGGGTGAAGACCTGCGCCGGCAGCGACAGGTCCTCGCCGGAAATCAGCAGATAGGTGACGAAAATTCCGAGCCACTGCGCCGTCGCCAGGCTGATGATGATCGGCAGCGCGGCGGCCTGCGCCAGCCCGCACAGGAAGCGGCGCCGAAAGGAGGGCGGAGTGAAAGAGAGATCCTCGGCCTCCGCGATCCCGCGCCCATCGAGCACCGCCGCCATGCCACGCAACGTACGGGCACCATAGACGTCCTGCAGCGTGATGCCGGCATAGGCAGGGGTTTCGCGCACGATCGAGATGAAGCGCGCGGCCAGCAGCGAATGACCACCGAGATCGACGAAGAAATCGGCCTCGAACGGCAGGCTCAACGCACCCAATACGCGCTTGGCCGCCTCTAGAAGGGCGGCCTCCGTCTCGTTGCGCGGCGGCTCCTGCTCGCCGGCTGCGGCCGGCGCCGTCAGCGGCGCAGCCCTCAGCATCTTGCGGTCGACCTTGCCCGAGACCATGCGCGGCAGCGAGCCGACAGCCTCGAAATGGGCAGGGACCATGTAGGGAGGCAGCTGTTCTCTCAGCGCAGCGCGCAGCACTCCCGCATCGACCGCGACGCCGGGCTCGCTGACCACGAAGGCGACGAGCCGTTCGATGCCGTCATCTTCGCGCAGCACGACCGCCGCCTGGTTCACCCCCGGCTCGTCTGCGAGCTTCGACTCGATCTCGCCGAGTTCGACCCGGAAGCCGCGGATCTTGATCTGGTCGTCGATACGGCCATGGAAGACGAAGTTGCCGGCCGCATCGAGGCTGACCGCATCACCGGATCGGTAGAGAATGGGGTCGTCGATCCCACCAAACGGATTGGCGATGAATTTCTCCGCCGTCAGTTCGGGGCGGCCGTGATAGCCCCGGGCAACGCCCGGGCCGCCGATCAGGAGTTCGCCCTGCTGGCCAGGCGGCAGCAATTGCAGCTCTTCGCTGACGACATAGGCGGTATAGTTGGGGATCGGCCGGCCGATGGTCACCACCTCGCCGGGTTTCACCTCGGTCGCGGTCGCCACCACGGTCGCCTCGGTCGGCCCGTAGGTGTTGAGGATGCGCCTTTCCGGCTTCGCCCATTTCTGCACGATCGAGGGCGGGAGCGCCTCGCCGCCGAGCAGGATGAGCCGCAGCGAAGGCACGTCGGAAGGCAGGATACCGAGCAGCGTCGGCACGGTGTCGATCACGGTGACGCCGGCACCGTTCAGGATTGCCGGCAGCTTCTCGGCATCGCCCATCATCTCGGGCGAAGCGACGAACAGCGTCGCGCCGACGAGATAGGGTGTCCAGATTTCCTCCATCGACAGGTCGAAGGCGACCGACGCGCCCTGGAAGACGATGTCGTCTGGCCCCATCCCGTAGAAGGCGTTCCCGGAGCGCAGGAAGTGGCAGATGTTGTGATGGCTGATGACGATCGCCTTCGGCGTCCCCGTCGAGCCCGAGGTATAGATCAGGTAGGCGGGATGATCCTTGCTCAGCCCGGCTGCGCGCGCCGGCAGGAGTGCGCCATCGTCACGCGCCACGAGATCGGCAGGCGACCAGACCGGACGCCCGATCGCGGCCGCCTTGCCCTGCCAGGCGGCGCAGGTCACGAGCCCCTTGGCCTCGGCATCGTTCAGGCAGGTCGCGATGCGATCGACAGGCGCCTCGGCATCGAACGGCACCCAGGCCGCGCCGCTGAGCGTGATCGCGATCTGCGCGACAAGGAGGTCGATGCCGCGCGGCATCCACAGGCCGACCATGCTGCCGGGGCCGACGCCCGACAGGACAAGGCCGCGCGCCTGACTGCGCGCCGCTGCCCAGACCTCGTCATAGCTGAGCCGGCGCTCGGCATCCGTCAGAGCCGGGTGTGCGCCGCGCGCGGCCACTGTCGCAGCGAAGATCTCGCCCAGAACCTCATCGCGGATCAGGTCAGGCCGCTTCTCGCCCGCGATCATGGCGAGCGGGGTGGCGCTCCGGGCGGTCTCGTCCGCCGACAGAATGCTGATGTCGTTCATGGTGCCCCGCTGCGGATCGGCCAGAGCAGCCCCGGCGGCACTCACCCCAAGGCGACCCTGCGGCGAACCGCACCTCTAAAACTGCCCCGGAAACCGTATCGTTCGATCCGGATTCCGGCTGCCTCCCCCCGGCCGAGCATGTCGCTGTTGTGTGCATCCCTGCTAGCACAACACTCCTTAAAGAGCACCCCTGAACCCACGATGAATGTCTGCGACCGAACCTCGCGCTAGACCCAGGAGACGCGTCCGTCCGAGACCATCAGGATCTTGCCCTGCCAGATATCGACCATGGCGGCTTCCCCCGGCGCGACCGCCCCGACAAGCGCGAGCACGGCGCGCGCCACACCGCCATGGCTCACCATCACCGTCTCGCCCGTCAGCCCTTCCAGCACCGGCCTGATCCGCTCGGCCAGCATCCGGTAGCTCTCGCCTTCAGGGGGAACGAAGCCCCATTTGTCGCGCTCGCGCGCCAGCGCCAGCTCGCGCTCGGACTTGCGGACCTCGCGCCAGGTGAACCCTTCCCAGGCGCCGAAGGTCAGCTCGCGCAGGCGCTCATCGATGCGGTAGCCCTTGGGCGGCAACCCCAGCCGGTAGCGCAGGATTTCCATGGTCTCGCGCGCCCGCTCCATGGGAGAGGCCACGAAATCGAGCCCCTCATAGCCCTGCACCAGGTTGCGCAGGCGCCCGGCGGCTTCGGCCGCCTGCTCGCGCCCGAGCTCGTTCAGCGGGATGTCCTTCGAACCCTGGAGACGACCCTCCCGGTTMCAGTCGGTTTCGCCGTGACGGACGAGGAAGAGGCGGTGAGAGATCGTGAGCGGCAGCATGCTCCGGCTCATGCACGCTCCGCGCCCGCAGGTCAAAGCGTCAGAGGGGCACAGGGGCATGCGTATTGGCCATGGCAACCTGTCATCGCTTTCTGATGGCAGAGCGCGAGTGCGCTGTGTATAGGCGGCTCTCCGCTTCGGATGGATCCATGTCCCCGGCTCTCACTTTGCCAGACGGTCGCAGGCTTGCCCTCGGCACGACGCCCCTGCTCATGGGCGTCGTCAATGTCACTCCCGATTCCTTCTCGGATGGCGGCATGCTGAAGAGCGCCGACGAGGCGATCGCTCATGCCGAAACGCTGATCGCGGAGGGCGCCGATATCGTCGATATCGGCGGCGAGTCGACCCGGCCAGGCCATGCAGAAGTCGATGCGGAGACCGAGCGTGCCCGGGTCATCCCGGTGATTTCGCGACTCGCCACCCGAACACGCATCCCGATCTCGATCGACAGCTACAAGGCCGAGGTCGCCGAAGCCGCGCTCGGCGCCGGCGCAGCGATCGTCAATGACGTCTGGGGCTGCCAGCGCGAGCCGGCCATTGCCGATGTCGCTGCCCGCTTCGGCGCCCCGATGATCCTGATGCACAACCGCGACAGCATCGATCCCGCGCTTGATATCCTCGACGACGTTCTGCGCTACCTCGAACGCTCCATCGCCATCGCCATCGCAGCCGGCGTGCCACGCGAGCAGATCGTGGTCGACCCGGGAATCGGCTTCGGCAAGACGCCGGCGCAGAACCTCGCGATGATCCGCGACCTCCGCCAGCTCGAACAGCTTGGCTGCGCCATCCTGCTCGGCGCCTCACGCAAGTCGACCATCGGTCTGATCACCGGCCAGAAGGTTCCGGCCGAGCGACTGGCCGGCACGCTGGCAGCCCATCTCTACGGCGTCTCGCAGGGCGCCTCGATCATCCGCGCGCATGACATTCGTCCACATGCCGACGCCTTCAAGGTCTGGACCGCCATCGGAGACGCGCCATGAGCGAGACAGGCAGCATCCTGATCGAGAAGCTCGACATCTATGCCTATCACGGCTGCTTCTCCGAGGAGGAACGGCTCGGCCAGCGCTTCACGCTCGATATTGCGCTGGCGACCAATATCCACGCCTCGGCCATCAGCGACGACCTCGCGGATACGGTCGATTACGGCAAGGTCGTCGCCGTGGTGAAACAGACCTTCACCACCCGCCGCTACAATTTGCTGGAAGCGGCAGCGCGCGCCGTGGCGCAGGCCATCCTGGCCGAGTTCCCGCCGGTCAGCCGTGTCTGGATCACCCTGCGCAAGCCCGCGCCGCCGATTCCGGCAACGCTGGCAGCTGTCGGCATCCGCCTGGACTTCCGGCGTGAAGACTGAGGCCGCTCTCTGCTTCGGCGGCAATCTCGGCGATCCGGTCATTGCCTTCGCCGCCGCGATCGAAGCCCTCGCGCGCCATCCTGCCGTGACCGTGCTGCGGATTTCGTCGGTCTATCGCACCGCGCCCTGGGGCAAGCTCGACCAGCCCGAATTCAAGAACATGGCCGTGATGATCGCAACCGATCTCGCGGCGGCCGACCTGCTCGCCTTCTGTCTGAGGATCGAGCGCGAGCAAGGCCGCGAGCGCAAGGAGCGCTGGGGGCCGCGCACGCTCGATATCGATCTTCTGACTTATGGCGAGGCTATCATCGACGAGCCGGGTCTTCAGGTTCCGCACCCGCGCATCGCCGAGCGCGCGTTCGTCCTGGCGCCGCTCGCGGAAATCGCGCCGACGCTGGTTATCGGCGGCAGGAGTGCGTCCGATCTGCGCGACGCTCTCGCGAGCGAGGAAGTCAGGCGCGACGATACGGAAACGGCGCGCCTGCGGAACGCCGGCGCCGGCTGAAGCCGGCGCTCCGGATCACTCGCCCTTGTCGAGCGTGATATCGGGGGCAGACGGCACCTTCATGCCGACCACGTGGTAGCCGGCATCAACATGCATGATCTCGCCGGTGATGCCGCGCGACATGTCGGAGACCAGGAAGACCGCGGTCTCGCCGACTTCCTCGATCGTCACGGTGCGACGGAGCGGTGAATTGTACTCGTTCCAGCGCAGGATATAGCGGAAATCGCCGATACCAGAGGCGGCGAGCGTCTTGATCGGCCCAGCCGAGATCGCGTTGACGCGGATCTTCGAGGGACCGAGATCGGCGGCGAGATACTGCACGCTCGATTCCAGCGCCGCCTTCGCCACGCCCATGACGTTGTAATGCGGCATCCATTTCTCGGCGCCGTAATAGGTCAGCGTCAGCATCGAGCCGCCATTGGTCATCAGCTTCTCGG
>NZ_JBFTLD010000244.1:0-10546 GCF_056396265.1 Allobosea sp. 05T422_2
AGAGACATCGATTCCAGCATAATGCTCCACGGCTAGAGACATCGATTCCAGCATAATGCTCCACGGCTGTTCCTCTCATGATGCTTGAGGCCGATCGCTCGGACCTCGTTTTCAACACCATCATTCTGAGGGACAGCCACCCAAAATGGCTATTCGAAGCGCCGGCCCATTACGGCATCTAGGCTCGATGAGATCGGGCGCCATCGTGGATGTCAGGTGGCGCCCTGGGGCCAATTTGTCAGCCGGCCGTCAGTTTGGCTTTCCTTCAGCGCCGCACTTACGGAGTGAGTAGACGCCCCGGTGGGCTTCGGAGACAGGTGGAACGGCATCACATAGCCCTCGTCCCGGTCGTCACAGACGATGGCATGAGTGACTTGCCGCCCTGTTCGGCATGTCGATTGGAATGGTCGAGCGCTACACCAAGCACATCGACCAAGAGGCTTCGGCGCGCAAGCCGCGGTCTGGAACGGAATGCGGAGAGAACAAGGACTGCAAACTTTCTATAGCCGATCTGAAAACTCCGGCGCGAAACGCCAAACAAACAGGGCCCGACAGAGATGAGCACGTTAACGCCGCATTAGGGTTACCAATGCATCAATACCGCCCAGAGCAGTGCGACAAAGGCCGGGTTGCGGCCCCTGCTCGGGGAGACCACGATGCGTATCCGCTCCATTGCGCCGGCCCTGGGCCTTGCCGCGCTCGGACTGTCCGTGGCCGCCATGCCGGCGGCTTCGGCCGACTATCCGGTGTTGCGCGGCTCGCAGATCGAAGATGCACCACCGCCGCCATCGGAGTATTTCTCGGGCGGGGTCAACTGGACGGGCTTCTATCTGGGCGGCGGCGCCGGGGTCTCGGAGACGAAATTCGAGCCCGGAACCGGCCTGCAGAACCTGGCCAATTTCGCCTTCCGGAACACGTTGCTTGGCGCCGAGAGCAATATGGGCTCGTTCGTCAACAACCTGCCGTCGAAGAGGGACAGCGGCGCAACGTATTTTGGCATGGCCGGCTATAACATTGCCTTTGGCGATGCCGTACTCGGCATCGAGGCCGACTATACCCGCTCCGACCAGAGCTACGGCATCAACGACTTCATTGCGCGCCGGACGATCACCTCGAACGGCACGGTAAATGACTGGTCCATGACGACCCGCCAGGGAGCGGTTCTGAACGACTACGCGACGGCGCGCATTCGCATGGGTTGGGCCTATGGCCGCATCATGCCCTTCGCGACATTCGGTGGCGCCGTCGGTCGCTTCGACACCGCATCGACGATCACAGCGACAAACTTCATCACCCAGGCGAATCCTGTCACCGGCGCCATCAACTCCGGCATGGCGGTTGGCTACCCGCTCACAGTCGGGGCCACCAAGAAGAACGTCTATGGCTACGGCCTCGCGGTCGGCGCCGGCGTTGACATGGCCTTGACCGACAACCTCTTCCTGCGCGGCGAATACCAGTTGATCCGCTTCGCGGACGTCGAAGGGACAACGACGACGGTCAACACGGCCCGCGTCGCCGCGGGCGTAAAATTCTGATCTGAAGACCCGGACTAATAGGAAAAGCCGCGGCTCACGCCGCGGCTTTCTTGTTTCTGCCAGGGTGACGCCTGCTTATTCCGCTGCCTCGGCCTCGGGCCGGGCCCGGCCCGAGCGCTCGCGCTTGACCAGTTCTGCAACCAGGAACGCCATCTCCAGCGCCTGCTCCGCATTGAGGCGCGGGTCGCAGAAGGTGTGGTAGCGGTCGTTCAGGTCGGCGTCGGTCATGCCGCGTGCACCACCCGTGCATTCCGTGACGTTCTTGCCGGTCATTTCCAGGTGCAGGCCGCCGGCATAGGTGCCTTCGGCCTGGTGCACGGCGAAGAAGTTCTTCACCTCGCTCAGGATCAGGTCGAAGGKCCGCGTCTTGTAGCCGCTCGCAGCCTTCACCGTGTTGCCGTGCATCGGATCACAGGACCAGACGACATTGCGCCCTTCCCGCTTGGTGGCGCGTACCAGGGCCGGCAGATGGTCGAAGACCTTGTCGGCGCCGAAGCGTGCGATCAGCGTCAGGCGTCCGGCCTGGTTCTGCGGATCGAGCGTGTCGATCAGCCTCATCAGGTTGTCCGGGGTMAGGGACGGGCCGCATTTCAGGMCGATCGGATTGCGGATGCCACGGAAGAACTCGACATGGGCATGGTCGAGCTGGCGGGTGCGGTCACCGATCCAGACCATATGGCCGGAGGTGTCGTACCAGTCGCCGGAGGTGGAATCGACGCGGGTCATCGCCTGCTCGTAGCCGAGCAGCAACGCCTCGTGGCTGGTGTAGAAATCCGTGCTCCGCATCTCGGGATGCGTCTCAGGATCGATGCCGATGGCGCGCATGAAATCGAGCGCCTCGGTGATGCGCCCCGCCACCTCCTGGTAGCGGCCCGACTGCGGACTRTCCTTGACGAAGCCGAGCATCCAGCGATGCGCATTGTCGAGATTGGCATAACCGCCGGTGGCGAAGGCGCGGATCAGGTTCAGCGTCGCCGCCGACTGGCGATAGGCCTCGAGCTGACGGCGCGGATCCGGAATCCGGGATTCTGCCGTGAACTCGTTGTCGTTGATGATATCGCCCTTGTAGCTCGGCAGCTCGACGCCACCGATCGTCTCGGTCGGGGTCGAGCGCGGCTTGGCGAACTGGCCAGCSAYGCGGCCGACCTTCACCACCGGCGAGCCGCCGGCAAAGGTCAGGACGACCGCCATCTGCAGGAACAGGCGGAAGAAGTCGCGGATATTATCGGCCGAATGCTCGGCGAAGCTCTCGGCGCAGTCGCCGCCCTGGAGGAGGAAGGCCTCACCGGCGGCAACCTTGCTCAACGCCCGTTTGAGCTTGCGCGCCTCGCCTGCAAAAACGAGCGGCGGAAAGCCGGCGAGCTGCTGCTCAACCGCCTTCAAGGCTGCCTGGTCCGGATATTCCGGCATCTGCTGGACGGGCTTTGCCCTCCAGCTCTCGGGCGTCCACCGCTCGGACATCTCACTTGCTCCTGATGATAACATCTCACGCCCACCCCTCCCCACGGAAAGGCAGTGTGATCCCGGCGCTATACACCCGCACCGCAGCAAAGACCATAAAGCCGTTGACGRTTACGTATGCGCGAGCTGGGCGTCGCAGGGCGGAGCTGTTCCGGCGACCAGGACCGGGCCGCGTGAACGAGAGCGCCCAAGAGCACGGCAAGGGCATGCCGCTTCGTTCGCCTCTGCGTGTCGGCCGAGGAGTTCATCCCGTCGGCGATGCAAGCCGCCGGCTGCCGGGCATCGTTGTATTCGCCTCGACAGCTCCCTAACGTCACCTGCCAATCACAAGAACATCGGCAGGGAGAAACAAGGCATGGTCATTCGCGCGTTCGCGGTTGCTGCTTTCATGGTTGCCGCAGCATGGGCTGCACGGGCCGAGGAGCCCCTCGCGCTTCGCGGCATGGGCTCGTTCMATGTCGGCGGCAAGTTGGTCGAGATCTCGGGCCGTCCCGTGAAGGAGGTCACCTTCACCCCTGGCGGGGTACCGGCCAAGGTCGACCCCAACGGCACTTACCAGACCGGCCAGATGTATGTGCAGTATTTCCTGCCGCAGAACGAGCGCGGTGCAGCGCCGCTGCTGTTCTGGCATGGCGGTGGCATGACCGGCGTGAACTGGGAGAGCACGCCGGATGGACGGCAAGGCTGGCTCGAATACTTCCTGCGCAAGGGCTGGGCCGTCTATAATTCCGATGCCGTCGAGCGCGGCCGTGCCGGCTGGGCCATGTATCCCGACGTCATCCCCGGCGAGCCGGTCTTCCTGACCACCGCGAACCCGTTCGAGCGCTTCCGTATCGGCGCTGGCGCAAATGCCTATGATAAAGACCCGGCCAAGCGGACATTCCTGGCCGGCAGCCAGTTCCCGCCCGATGGCTACGACAATTTCGTCAAGCAGATCGTGCCGCGCTGGACGTCGACGGACCAGATGATCATCGACGCCTATCTGGCCGAAGTCGACAAGATCTGCCCCTGTGTGATCGTGTTCCACAGCCAGGCCGGCCAGTTCGGCTTCAAGGTTGCCCAGGCCCGGCCCGACAAGATCAAGGCCCTGATCGCGGTGGAACCGGCAGGCCTCGGAGACCCCGCCAAGGCCGATGTTTTGAAGAACATCCCCGTCCTGATGATCTATGGCGATTACATCGAACAGGATGCGCGCTGGCCGACGATCCGCAAGAACGGCACCGAGTTCGGCGACAAGATCAGGGCGGCGGGCGGCTCAGTCGATGTCGTCAACCTCCCCAGCATCGGCATCAAGGGCAATTCCCATATGCTGATGATGGACAAGAACAATCTCGAGGTGGCGCAGGTCGTCCAGGATTGGCTCGTCCGGAAGGGACTGACCAAGTGATGCAAGGCGGCGCCCCAAGGGGCGCCGCCTTGCTGCTCAGTGGCGCGCCGTCCGCATCGTCACGAGTTCCTCGGCCGCGCTCGGATGCAGCGCGATGGTGCGGTCGAAATCGGCCTTGGTCGCTCCCATGGTGACGGCAATCGCCACCGCCTGGATGATCTCGCCCGCGTCATGGCCGATGATGTGGACACCCAGCATCCGGTCCGTTTTCGCGTCGACCACGAGCTTCATGTAGATGCGCTCGTGGCGGCCCGAGATCGTCGCCTTCATCGGCCGGAAACCGGCCTCGAAGACGCGCAGTTCGTAACCAGCGGCGATCGCCTGCTGCTCGGTCAGGCCGACCGTTCCGATCTCCGGTGTGGTGAATACTGCCGAGGCCACCACGTGATGGTCCATCGCCCAGGGCTTTCCGCCAAAGGTCGAGTCGGCGAAGGCGTGGCCCTCGCGAATGGCGACGGGCGTGAGATTGATGCGATTGGTGACATCGCCGACCGCGTGGATCGACGGCACGGTCGAGGCCGAATTCGCATCGACCATGACCTGACCGATGGGCCCGAGCTTGACGCCGGCGGTCTCCAGGCCGAGCCCCACCGTATTGGGACGACGGCCGGTCGCCACGAGAACCACGTCCGCATCGATCGGCTCGCCCGTGGCGCAATGGGCACGGCGCGTACCATCGGCCAATTGTTCGATGCGATCGATGGTGCAGCCCAGCCGCAACGTGATGCCCGCATGGACCAGCGCATCGCGGAGGCGCACGCGCAGATCCTCCTCGAAGCCGCGCAGGACATTGTCGCCGCGGTGCAGCACCGTCACCTCGACGCCGAGGCGGCGGAACACGCTGGCAAATTCGAGCGCGATATAACCGCCGCCCACCACCAGCATGCGCCGCGGCAGGCTCGGAAGATGAAAGATCTCGTTCGAGCTGATGCCGAGTTCGCCGCCAGGGATCGGCGGATCGAAGGCGGGGTAGCCTCCGGTCGCGACCAGGATGTGCCGGGCCCGGACGGTCTCGCCGGATTTCAGCAGGCGCACCGTGTTCGGCCCTTCGACCACAGCGCGCTCTTCGCGGATCGCGACCTTGGCGCCTTCAAGCCCCTTGCGGTAAAGGCCGGAGAGCCGGGTCACTTCGTTGGCAACGGCATCCCGCAAGGTCGGCCAGTCGAAGCTCGGCTTGTCGAGCGTCCAGCCGAAGCCGGCAGCATCCTCAAACTCGTCTGCAAAGCGGCTGGCATAGACGAAGAGCTTCTTCGGGACACAGCCGCGAATGACGCAGGTGCCGCMGATGCGGTCTTCCTCGGCGATCATGACGCGCGCCCCGTGCCCGGCCGAGATCCGCGCCGCGCGCGTACCGCCGGAACCAGCGCCGATCACGAAAAGGTCGACATCGAAATCAGCCATGCTCTGCTCCTCGGCCGACATCTCGGCCCGACTCGAACCAAAGGGCGGCGGCAGCCAGGGCCGCGATCCACCAGCCCTGCCAGGCGCCATGTCCCACCGATGCCATGACGAAGGCTGCCGCAAAAAGTGCAAGCCGCGGGGCGCGTTCGCGCGCGGACAAGGCGCCAAGCCTCCGGAAGAACAACAGCCCAGCAACCAGCAGCAATGCGGCGCCGACGATGCCGGTTTCCGTCCAGAGCTGAATCGGCGCGCTATGCGGGTGTCCAACCGCCAGGAGCAAGCGACGTGGCGGCGAGACCTGTTCTGCGACCGGGTGCGTCTGGAGGGCCGAGGAGGAGCCGAAGCCAGAGCCGATGAACGGGCGGGCCGCGATCGCCTCCCCGAAGCTGAGCCAGATGTCGACGCGGTCACGCGAATGGGATTCGGCCGTCTGCTCATAGAGCGCGGGCGGCAGAAGCCGATCGACCAATTGTCCGATCACCGGCGCCAGCACCAGCGTCGCCGCAAAGCCAAGTGCCGTCGCAGCCAGAGTCAGACGTGGAAGCAGGCGGGCCAGCAGCCAGGCAAGGACGAGAATGCCCAATCCAAGTTTCGCAGTGCCGCTATCGGAATAGAGAATGATGCCCGCAACCGCTGCGGCTACGCCCCCCGCCAGCAGACGATCGGCGACGCGTTTCGATCCGCCGCTCCAGAGCAAGTGCACAGCCGGAGCCAGGAGCACGAGGCAGGCGATGACCGGCCGGTTGAATATAAAGCTCATCTGTTTGCCGCCCAGGCCCAGCGTAATGCGCTGAGCGAGGCCATTCTGCAGCTCCAGGAAGATCAGGCCCGAGGCCAGTATCAGGCAAATGGCCAGGGCCCGCATCAGTGCCTGCTTCGGCCTGAACCAGGCACTCGCCGCGATCACCAGGGCAAAACCAAGAGGCAGCAGCAACTCCGCCCAGGCTGCAAAGCCGGATGCCGGCCGATGCGTCCACAGCAGCGAGACCAGGGCCCAGGCAAGGAGGGCCGTCAGTGCGAGGCCGATCGGGCTTCGCAAGCCTGCAAGGATGCGCCGCAACAGGGGGCCGACATCGCGGCCCGCAGCGGCAACGGCAGCGGCAGCGAATGCCGCTGCCGCCAGCCCGAGCATCAGCGGCGCGGACCGATTTGCCGCCCACATGACGAGCGGCAACGCGACCATGAGGATGCCGCCCAGCGCTGCGAGTCGAAGGGCCTGGCGCGACGGGGAAGGGTCGGTGATCACAGCGCGATCGACATCCCGCGAGTTGAAGTTCAAGCTCATGGYCATGCGATTACGCGATCGCACCAAGCCCGCCTAGCGTGAATTCCGCCGGCTCGCGTGCGTTGATGCGCAAAAGACCTTGACTTGAGATTATGCAATCAGGCGCAATTGACCGGCGGAGCGTCAAAGTGTCACTCGCGGAGCGCTGACACCAAAACAGTGCGGGAATCCGCAAGCGGAGGAACAACATGCTCAAATCCATTCTGTCGCGCGGAGCCGTGACGGCTCTGGCGCTCGCTGGCCTGACGACTGCCGCATTTGCGCAGCTCGAGCTCAAGATCATGGCTCCGGCCGCGCCGGGTGGTGGCTGGGACGGAACCGCCCGCTCGATGCAGCAGGCGCTGACCGCGTCCGGCATCGCCAAGAGCGTGCAGGTCAACAACGTCAACGGCGCGGGCGGCACCATCGGCCTTGCGCAGTTCGTGAACGGCGCCAAGGGCGACGGCTCGCAGCTGATGGTCAACGGCTTCGTCATGGTCGGCGCCATCCTCCTGAACAAGTCGCCGGTCAATCTCAGCCAGGTGACGCCGATCGCACGCCTGACCGCCGAGGCTCAGGTCATCGTCGTTCCCGCGGATTCGCCGATCAAGACCGCCAAGGACCTCGCTGACCGCGTCAAGGCCGACCCGGCCAAGGTGACCTGGGCTGGCGGCTCGGCCGGCGGCGTCGACCACATCATGGCTGCCCTCTTCGCCGGCGCTGTCGGCGGCGATGCCACCAAGATCAACTACATCCCCTTCTCCGGCGGTGGCGAGGCCCTGGCCGCGCTGCTCGGCGGGCGCGTCACGGCCGGCATCTCGGGCTATGGCGAGTTCGAGGGTCAGATCAAGGCTGGCAAGCTGCGCGTCGTCGGCGTGAGCTCCGGCGCCCGCCTCCCCAACGCCCCCGATGCCCCGACCCTGAAGGAGGGCGGCGTCAATCTCGAGGTGCTGAACTGGCGTTCGGTCGTCGCCCCTCCCGGCATCACCGCCGAGCAGCGCAAGGTGCTGGCCGATGCCATGGAGAAGATGGCCAAGTCGAAGGAATGGGCCGAGATCCTCAAGGCTCGCGGCTGGGATGACGCCTATCTCGGCGGCGCCGAGTTCGAAGCCTTCCTGAAGGCCGAAGATGCCCGCGTCGGCAAGGTCCTCCGCGACGTCGGCCTTGTGAAGTAACGCCACAGGCGACTGACGAACATAGGCATGGGCGGGCGGTGCCATCACCGCCCGCCCATTCTCTCCTGCCAGTTATCTCTGGCAGTCGCCGCTTTGCCATCAGCTGGGCGCACCGGTTCTGGTCCGCATCAAACCAGGTAAGGAACGACATGGCCTCCACCTCCTCGGCCAAGGGCGCCGACATCCCCGCCCTCGTCGTCGCAGCTCTGCTGCTGATCGCGGCGGCTCTCGTCGCCTATGACGCGAAATCGCAGACGATCGTCTCGACTTATGGCGTCGGCCCGACGGCGATGCCCTACGTGGTCAGCGCCGTCCTTGGCGTGCTGGGCCTGTGCCATCTCGTCGTCGCGTTCCGGGAGGGCCTGCCCAAGCCCGAGGCGGTCGACAGCACCGCGGTGCTCTGGCTGACGGGCGGATTGATCGGCCTGATCGCCTGCATCGGGCTCGGCGGCGGCTTCATCATTGCGACGGCCATCGTCTTCTCCGCGACCGCGCGCTCCTTCGGCCGTCAGGCACTGGCCGTCGATTTCGGCATCGGCCTCGTGCTCGGGCTTGCCATCTTCCTGATGTTCTCCAAGCTGCTGCAGCTGACGCTGCCGTCCGGTCCGCTTGAAAAGCTGTTCTGAGGAGCCGGGACAATGGACACATTCAACGCACTGATGCACGGCTTCGCCGTCGCGATCGAGCCGTCGAAACTGCTCTTCGCGCTGGTCGGCGTCTTCCTCGGCACTGCAGTCGGCGTCCTGCCGGGCATCGGCCCGGCGCTGACGGTGGCACTGCTCCTGCCGGTGACCTTCAAACTCGATCCCGCCGGCTCGCTGATCATGTTCGCCGGCATCTATTACGGCGGCATGTATGGCGGTTCGACCACTGCGATCCTGATTAACGCGCCAGGAGAGAGTGCCTCTCTCGCAACCGCGCTCGAAGGTTCCAAGATGGCCAAGGCCGGCCGCGGCGGCCCGGCACTGGCAACCTCCGCGATCGGCTCCTTCGTCGCCGGCACCATCGCGACGCTGGGCCTCGCCTTCCTCGCGCCGTGGCTGGTGGAGGTCGCGGTCAAGTTCGGGCCGTGGGACTATTTCGCGCTGATGATCCTCGCCTTCGTCACGGTATCGGCGACCTTCGGCGATTCACCTCTGCGCGGGATCACCAGCCTCGCCATCGGCGTCACGCTCGGCCTGATCGGCATCGACCGCCTGACCGGACAGGCGCGCCTGACCTTCGGCGTGCCGGAACTGCTCGACGGCGTCGAGGTGACGACGCTGGCCGTCGGCCTGTTTGCGGTCGGCGAGGCGCTCTATGTCGCTTCCAAGCGCTTCCGGGACCCGGAGGAGATCGTCCCGATCAAGGGCTCGCTCTGGATGACCAAGGAGGACTGGAAGCGCTCGTGGGCGCCATGGCTGCGCGGGACCGCCTTCGGCTTCCCGATCGGCGCGCTGCCCGCTGGCGGCGCAGAGGTGCCGACCTTCCTGTCCTATTCGACCGAGAAGAAGCTCTGCAAATATCCCGGCGAGTTCGGCAAGGGCGCGATTGAAGGCGTCGCCGGCCCGGAAGCCGCCAACAATGCCTCGGCGGCGGGCACGCTGGTGCCGCTGCTGACGCTCGGCCTGCCGACCTCGGCGACGGCCGCGATCATGCTGGCTGGCTTCCAGCAATACGGGCTCAACCCTGGCCCGCTGCTCTTCGCCGAACGCCCCGATCTCGTCTGGGGCCTGATCGCCTCGCTCTTCATCGCCAACACGATGCTGGTGATCATCAACCTGCCGCTGATCGGGCTCTGGGTCAGGCTTCTGGCGATCCCCCAGCCCTGGCTCTATGCCGGCATCCTGGTCTTCGCGGCGATGGGCACGCTCGCGGTCAAGGCCTCGGTGGTCGAACTCTCGATGCTCTTCGTCTTCGGCTTCCTCGGCTTTCTGATGCGCCGCTACGACTATCCGGTCGCTCCGATGGTGGTCGGGCTCATCCTCGGCCCGATGGCGGAGGCGCAGTTGCGCCGCGCGCTCCAGATCAGCCTCGGCGACCCGATGATCCTGCTCGAGAACCCTGGCTCCGCGATCCTGCTCGGCCTGGCCTTCATCGGGCTCGTCGCGCCCTTCGTGATGAGCGGGCTGAACAGGTTCAAGGCTTCCGAAGACTAAGATATCGGCCCGGAAGCGGATTGCAGTTTTCGGGCCGATGCAATCACTGAAGCTCRGACATCGGACCGGATGCGACTATCCAGCCCGATGGTCTGAGCGACCCGCCCTGGTCATATGTCCCGCCGGGGCGCCTCAGTTGCTGCCCGTGCAAGGGATGATCGAGCCGGATGCGGGCCGCGCGGT
Organism: Allobosea sp. 05T422_2; assembly: GCF_056396265.1. Taxonomy (NCBI): domain Bacteria; kingdom Pseudomonadati; phylum Pseudomonadota; class Alphaproteobacteria; order Hyphomicrobiales; family Alloboseaceae; genus Allobosea; species Allobosea sp. 05T422_2. The sequence continues at coordinate 10,545 of NZ_JBFTLD010000244.1, forward strand.
GA
>NZ_JBFTLD010000245.1:0-10525 GCF_056396265.1 Allobosea sp. 05T422_2
GTCCACCCAGTCCGCCAGCGTCGGTCCAGGAGCTGGTGAGGCKGTCTGGAGGATGATCTCGTCGACGATCAGCTTGCCGATGAAGAGCACGAGCGGCGGCTGAGCGGCGCGCAACAGGCGCAAGACGATGATCGTGGCCGACAGCGCGGGATCGTCTGCCAGAACGAGTGCAGCAGCCGGGGCAGCAGGGCCAAGGTCCGGAAACGCTGGCGTAGCGCTGGCCCAGCGGAGAACGAGGCGGCGGTCATCTGACGAACTCTGATGGAGCCGCAACGATCGGACCGCAGCAGCAAGGATGGCAGCTTCGGGACATTCTAAGCCTCTGCAAGCTCGCCACGGCGCTCGTCAGAGGCTCCGGCACAAGAGTCGTCGCGTCTCGACAGGTGGATTGCGCGATGGTCTTCCAGGCCCAAGGGCGGCCGGTGCGCGATCAGGATGAAAGTCGCCAGCGGCAAGTGCTGGCGCAAGGTCGCGAGCAGATCGCGTTCGGCCGCCGGGTCGAGCGCACTGGTCGCCTCGTCGAGCACGATCCAGTCCGGCCTTTGGAGATGGATGCGGGCGAGCGCCAGCCGCTGGCGCTCGCCGCCGGACAGGCCGCGGCGCGCGTCGTTCCAGGCCGGCTCGTCGATTTCCCACAACTGGGCCATGCCGACGGCCCCTAGTGCTCGCTCATAGTCCTCGGCCCGATAGGTCTCAGGGGAGGCGGGATAGGCCAATGCTCCCCGCAGCCCGCCGAGGGGCAGGTAGGGCTGCTGCGGCAGGAAGACCATTTTGGCATCCGGCCGTTCGATTTGCCCCGTGCCATGCCGCCACAACCCGGCAAGGGCCTTCACCAGGGCACTCTTGCCATGCCCGGAGGGCGCTGAAATCCAATACGTCCCGCCTGCTTCAAGCCTGATCTCGGGGAGGGGCTCGAGAGCACGGCCGTCGGGGACGCGAAGGGCGACATCCTGCAGCAGGATCCGGTTCTCCTGTCCCGTGACGAGCGCTGGCCGCGGCGCGTCCACGTTGTCCTCGGCTGCTCCGAGGAAATAACTCAGGCGGCTGGCCGATGCCGCGAGCTCGGCAAGATCGCGATAGGAGAAGATGAACCAGGAAAGCGTGGTCACGACGTTCTGGAAGGCCGAGCCGATCTGCATCAAACCGCCGAAGGTGACGCGCCCGGCCAGGAAGGCCGGCAACGCCAGGAAGAGCGGGATGCGCAGGACCGTCTGCATATAGGGCCTGGTGAAGCAGCCGAGGATCAACTCGCGATTGGCGAGGCCGCGCCAGTTCTGGATGATCGCGCCGAAGCGCTCCGAGAGCAGGCGCCGTTCGGCCGCCTCGCCATTCGCCAGAGCGACGGCCTCGACATGCTCGCGCAGCCGCGTCAATGCGAAGCGGAAATCGGCCTCGCGGCGCTGCTGCTCGAAGGCGAGGGATTTCAACGGCTTGCCGAGCCAATGCGTCAGGCCGCTCGAGATCGCGACGTAGAGCGGCGCAGCCCAGACCATGTAGCGCGGGATCTCGATCGCGATGCCTCCAACCGTGAAGGCGAGGGCAAAGGTCGAGAGCGACCACAGGATCGCGAAGAAGGAGACCAGCGCGACGATGTTGGTGATGAGCTCGATCGCCTCTCCGGTGAGCTTGTCGACAAAGATGCGGCAGTCTTCGGCGATGCGCTGGTCCGGGTTGTCGAGGCCGTTATCCGTGCGGTCGCGCAGATGCCAATAGGCCTTGTTGGAGAGCCAGCGGTCGAGCGCGGCTTCGGTCAGCGAGCGGCGCCAGCGGATCTGCAGCATCTTGCGCAGGTAGCTGCCACTCAGGAACAGGCTCACGCTGATGGCGATCAGCCCGAAGAACACCGCGATCTGGCGCAGTGTCGCATCGACATCGAGCTTCTGCAGCGCGTTGTAGAAATCCGCCGTCCAGGCGATCAGGCGGACAGAAACCTGAACCCCGGCCAAGCCGAGCCCGAGCACGAGCGCGAAATAGACCAATCCGGCCCGCCCGCCCGGCCCGCTGATGCAGAGCCGGGTCAACAGCGTGATCTGCGAGATGATCCTGGTCACGAAGAGGCCCTGGGCGAACTGCGTCGCGGCGAGGGCGGTTCCGGCGTGTCGAGCCTGAAGATCGCGTCGCCAATGCCTTTCAGGCTTTCCTGGTCATGGCTGGCACAGTCGGTCGGCAACAGCACAGCCAGATCATCGATGCCGAGATCGCGGAGCTGATAGGGCGTGCCATGGCCGTATTCGAGATGGCCGCGCCCGATGATACCGATGAYGAGCGGGTTGTCTTGTGCCTTTGCCAGATGATCGGCGATGCCGCAGGCGAAGGCGCGATCCCAGGTCTGCTGGGCTCGAATGAAGCGATCGAAGCGGTCCGGCTCCATGGCGCGTGGGCGATCTGGCCCGGCGAAACCGCTCATGATTCCGGCGAGATAGCGCCGGTACCCCTCCGTCGCGGGGGCAGGCGGCGTCACGCCATCGCGCTCTTCGATGGGAATCGCATCCCAACCGACCTGGCCGACACGCGTGACCAGCGGCCGATGGCAGTTGAGTGCGAGCATCGGCACGCGCTGCTGTCGGCAGAAATGGAAGAGCGGCAGGTAGAGCTCGGGATCGAAACCCCAGACCTGTGCCCATTCCGACCGCTCCAGGAAGGTCGCGGTGTCCATCTCGCCCTCGACCCAGGCGTCGAGCACCGGCTGGAGCCGACGTGGGAACATCTCGAAACCGACCGCCATCTGCGGCCGCAGCGTATGCAGGAACGCCGTGACATGGAGCTGCCAGCGATGGATCTCGGCGATGTCATGGCTCTCGCCGAGCAGCACGACGCGCTTCTGCGCCATCGTCCGCATCAGGTCGTACTGGGCAATGGCCTCGCCGGTCTCGGGCAAGAGCCAGGTCGCGCGCCGATGAGCCAGGGACACGGATCCGGCGGTGAGGGAGGGTTCAGCCATGGGGATTGCCGAGCGGAACGCCGTCGAAGGCCGCGGCCGGGCCGCGCAGCACGAGGCCGAACGGCTGGCCGTCGGAATCATGCGCTGCAAGCTCGACCTCCGATCCGGCGACCTGCCGCAGCCAGCTTGCGACCGCACCAGCGCGCAAGTGAAGGTGGAAGTCGCCCTGCATGATGTTGACGAAGCCCATGGCCGGCTTCGGCTCTGGCAGCGCACCTCCCCAATGCTGGGCCAGGCCCGGTTTCGTGAAATCGATCGAGATCGGCACGCCATTGCGCAGGATCGCGGCGAAGGTCGCGGCACCGAGATCATCCTCGGGCACATCAGGCGATCCGCCGCCGGCAGCGCTCTCGCGCTCGACCGGCTCCAGGGCCTCACCGGCGCCGAATGGGGCAAGCGCTTTGTCGAAGAGCTCCAACCCGTCGAGCCCGATCAGGCTGAACAACACCTCGCCGGCGGCGTCCTGGCACTCGAGCCTGGGCAGCACCCGGTCGCGCATCTTGCTGGTGCGGTCCGCGACCAGCCGGGTCACGACCGCAAGATCGAGCGTGCTGTCGTGGAACTCGCCTGCGAGGCGCGCCCTGGTCCCGTCGATCGAGACGGTGCCGACCACGCCCATGCGCTCATGCGTCGCGCCGCCGKAGCGTGCGCTCAGCATGACGCGGCCCATGGCGGGCAGGCTTGCCAGGATTTCGGCCGAGGGTTGCTTCAGCAGTTCGCGGGGATGTGTGGTGCTTGTCATAAGGGGGCTCCAAGGAAAGGATGCGACGCTCCGGGGTCTCGCTCGGAGCGTCGCGTGACCAACCGCGCTTGTCACAGCCGCGGCCCGTCAATCGGGTGGCGCTAGGTCCGCTGCGTCTCAGAACTCAACCGAGGCTGCGAGCTTGAAGGTACGGCCAGCCGTGGTCTGCAGTTCGAGCGGGTTGGTCGCGGCGACTGCGGCCGAAGCCTGAACCTTGTCGAAATTATAGACGTTCGAGAAATAGCGGCGGTCGAAGATGTTCTGCACGCCGCCGCGGACGGTGATGTACGAGGTCGGCTTCCAGTTCAGGAAGGCATCGAACACGGTGTAGCCCGCCGGCTTGAAGATGGTCGGCGCGCTGGCGCGGGTGACGCCCGCCCCGAAGGTTCCGATGACCTCGGCCTCCAGCCCATATTCGGGCATCAGGTATTTCAGTCCGGCGACAGCAGTAAACGGGGTGATCGAGTTATACGGCGTGGTCAATGCGCCAGCATCGGCTTTTTGCGTGCCGTATTGGTAGCTCAACGCGACATTGGCGAGCCAGCGCTCGTGGAATTTCCACTCGGCCGATGCCTCGATACCGGAAATCTTGACGCTCGAGAGGTTGCGATAGGTCAGATCGGTCGAACCGAGGATCGGCGCGAAGTTCTGAATGAAGTCCTTGTAATCGGCATGGAAGACGCCGACCGAGAACCAGCCATTGTCGAAGCGGCCGCGGATGCCGGCTTCGTAGGACGTGACGCTCTCGGGCTTGAGATCCGGGTTCGGGATCAGGTTCTGGGTGCCCATCGGCAGCGACGTATAGAGCTGCTGCGCGGTCGGCATCTTGAAGCCCTGGGCGTAGCGGGCATAGAGTGAATAGGTCTCGTCGAGCTTGAAGATCGTGCCGACCTGCGGGATCAGCTTATGCGAGTCGATCTCGCGCGGAGCCTTGCCCGGCACGATGACGTAGCCTGGCCCAATGCTCGGGTCGATCTTGTAATTGGCGTAACGGACGCCCGGCGTGATCGTCCAGCGACCGTTTAGCAATTCGATTTCGTCCTGCAGATAGAAATCGTAGCGCGTCGTCGTCGCGTTGGCGAAGTTGAAGCCGCCTGCAATCGTCGTGGTGGTGACGCCGGTCGACATGTTCCGGACGTCGTCGCGACGCTCATAATCGGTCTTGGTGACGTCGCCCTGGAACCCGTAGGTCAGCCTGTGGAAGCTCGAGCCGAGCGCGAAGCTCGACTTGGCCTGGATGTCGAGCTGGGAGAATTGTTCGGAATAGTCGAGGAAGCCGCGGGTGAAACGCTGCTGGTTGTTGGTCTGCGTCTGGTAGCGATTATTGGTGACCTCACGCTTCTGTGGCGAGAACGATGCCTGCCAGCGGATCGAGTCGAGGAAGCTCGTGCCGACATCCCATTGATGCTCGAAGGCGATGCGCTGGCGTGACTTCACTTCATCTCGGATATAGGGTCCGTTGCGGAGACCAGACGCCAAGACATTGTAGTCCCAGAGCTGATTTACCTTTGAGCTGTTGTCGAAATACTCTCCGGTCAGCTTGAACGTATGGTCTGTCGTCGGCGAGAAGACGATCTTGCCGAAGGCGTTCCAAACCGTGCTGTCGAGCGGGTTCAGCGTGTCGCAGCCGAGATAGCGCAGGCTCGGCACGGGGCAGCCCCAGCGGCCGCCATCGGCCCGGGCACGGCTGAGTTTGGCCTCCTCCGCCGTCTTCTGGCTCAGGCCGACAATGGCCTCGAGGGCAGGGGTGAGCCTGAAGGCCGCAATGCCGGTCTTGGTGAAGGAGCGGTCGAAACTGTCATACCCGGCATCGAGACGTACGGCATACGGCTTGTCCTTGCCTTTCAGCAGGTCCTGGGGATCGAGCGTACGATAGGCGACGATGCCGCCCAGAGCATCGGCGCCCCAGAGCACGGAGCCCGGGCCACGCACGATCTCGACGCTCTTCAGGAAGGGCATCTCGACAAAGTTGCGATTGCCATCAGTGATGCGCTCGATCACACGCGATCCATCGACCTGCATCTGGACGCGGTTGCCGCCGACCCCCCGGATCGTGAAGCCATCGAGGTTGCCGAACGGGTCGGTGCCGCTGGTGAGGCGGTTGACGCTGACGCCCGGCTGGTAGCGGACGAGGTCCTGCAYGTCGCGCGTCATGCGCTCGTCGAGTTCCTGCCGTGAGATAACGTTCACGACGCCGGGAACATCGAGAACCTGCTTTTCACCGCGTGTCGCCGTGACCGTAATCTGGTCGAGCGTGAACGCCGGTGACGCACTGCCGCCATCTGCGATCGCTTGAGAGTAACAAATCGTGCTTTGAAGGATTGTAAAAAGGAAAGTGGCTGAAAAATATAGTTTTGATTTGTTCTTCATTGGAAGACCCCAGTCCATTTGCGGGTGGATGTAGTCCGCTGGTACTAGGATTCGCAATTGTAAATTTGACACAGTGTTTTCTGATGTACTTTTGTAGTGAAGTACATGCAATCTATAATAGATATAGATTCTAATTATTCTACTTTAGCAATTGCGCGGGGAACTGCTTGCCCCGCATCGCCTGCGCGCGACCAGGGTACACCCCGCCGTCGGGGGCAGCGTCAGTCGGCGCAGATAGCGACATGGAGACATAAAGATGTCTTTATATTCCCATTGACTGCGGCGAGCATTTGGACCTAGGTTGGGGTGTCGTGGTTCTCTGGGTCTGTTTGCCCGGAGCTAAGAGGGAAGCCGGTGCGTCGAGGTCGCTATTGACCTGGGCAAGGCCGGCGCTGCCCCCGCAACTGTAAGCGGTGAGCCGCTGTCCAAGATGTGTCACTGAGGCCGGCAAGGTCTCGGGAAGGCCGGACAGCAGCGATGACCCGTGAGCCAGGAGACCTGCCTCGACGAACTGAACGTCCTCGGGCGGGGTGTCCCGGTGGAGCGCTTTGCGATTGCGCAGGCTCTTCGCCGGCGGAATCCTGGACGCGTCCGCTTTGGCCTTTGCTCCCAACTTCTGGGGTAAGCCTATGTCATCTTCACTTCCTGTCGCGACCCTTGGGACGCCGCGCATTGGTCCGCGCCGCGAACTCAAACTCGCTCTCGAAAGCTATTGGTCGGGCAAGTCGACCGAAAGGGACCTGCTCGACACCGCCGCCGCATTGCGCGCCGCCAACTGGGCCCGCCAGAAGGCACGCGGCGTCACCGTCATCCCGTCGAACGACTTTTCGTTCTACGATCAGGTGCTGGACATCAGCGTGATGGTCGGCGCGATTCCCGAGATCTATGGCTGGAAGGGTGGTCCGGTCGGGCTGGCGACCTATTTCGCCATGGCGCGAGGTGCGCAAAGCGAKACCGAGCCGCACACCTCCTGCGGCCATGCCCACCACGACCACGAGCATTCCCACGGCGCCCCGGCGCAGGAAATGACCAAGTGGTTCGACACCAACTACCACTACATGGTGCCCGAATTCGCGACCGGACAGCGCTTCGCACTGTCCTCGCTCAAGGCGGTCGACGAGTATCGTGAGGCCAAGTCACTCGGCTACGACACCCGCCCCGTTCTGCTTGGGCCGGTCACCTATCTGAAACTCGGCAAGAGCAAGGACGCCAGCCTCGATCCGCTCTCGCTGCTCGGCGAGTTGCTGCCGGTCTATATCGATGTGCTGCGCCGCCTTTCCGCCAATGGTGCCGAATGGGTCCAGATCGACGAGCCTTGTCTGGTGCTCGATCTCGACGAGGCCGCCCGCGACGCCCTGCGCCGGACCTATGCCACCATCGCCCATGCCTTGCCGCAGCTGAAGGTCATGCTGACGACCTATTTCGGTGGTCTCGGCGACAATCTCGACACGGCGGTCACGCTGCCTGTCGCAGGCCTTCATCTCGACCTCGTGCGCGCTCCCGCTCAGCTCGAGGAGGTGCTGGCCAAGGCACCGCGCGGGCTCGTGCTGTCGCTCGGCATGATCGATGGCCGCAACATCTGGCGGGCCAACCTGCCGGCGCTGCTCGGCCGGCTCGAGCCGGTGGTCGCCAGGCGCGGCACCGACCATGTCCAGATCGCGCCCTCCTGCTCGCTGCTGCACACGCCGATAGATCTCGATCTCGAAACCGATCTCGACTCCGACCTGAAGAGCTGGCTCGCCTTCTCCGTACAGAAGATGGGCGAACTCTCGGTGCTGGGCAAAGCCCTCGCGGGTGGCCGCGACAGCGTCAGGGATGCCCTGGACGCTTCGGCGGCCGCAGCGGCGGCCCGAAAGGCTTCGCCGAAAGTCCACGATGCCGCAGTGGCTGCGCGTGTCGCGGCGGTGACGCCCAGCATGACGGACCGCAAGAGCCCCTTCGCAGCCCGAGCGAAATTGCAGCGCGAACGCTTCAACCTGCCAGCCTTCCCGACGACAACGATCGGCTCCTTTCCGCAGACCGCCGAGGTCCGCAAGGCCCGCTCGGCTCATGCCAAGGGCCTGATMAGCGATGCCGACTATGAGCAATTCCTGCGTGAGGAGACGGAGCGCACGGTGCGCTGGCAGGAGGAGATTGGCCTCGACGTGCTCGTCCATGGCGAGTTCGAGCGCAACGACATGGTGCAGTATTTTGGCGAGCAGCTCGCCGGCTTCGCCTTCACCAAACATGGCTGGGTCCAGAGCTACGGCTCGCGCTGTGTGCGGCCGCCGATCCTGTTCGGCGACGTCTCGCGGCCGCAGCCGATGACGGTCGGCTGGTGGACCTATTCGCAGTCGCTGACGGTGAGGCCGATGAAGGGCATGCTGACCGGGCCCGTGACGATCCTGAACTGGTCTTTCGTCCGCGACGACATCCCGCGCAGTGCCTCCTGCCGCCAGATCGCGCTGGCGATCCGCGACGAGGTCATCGATTTGGAGAAGGCCGGTGCCGCGATGATCCAAATCGACGAGGCGGCGCTGCGCGAGGGGCTGCCGCTGCGCAAGAGCGAGTGGAAGGGCTATCTGGACTGGGCGGTGGGCAGCTTCAGGCTCTGTGCCTCGCGCGTCACCGACGCAACCCAGGTGCACACCCATATGTGCTACTCGGAGTTCAACGACATCATCGACGCGATCGCCGCGATGGACGCCGATGTGATCTCGATCGAGACCTCGCGGTCGAAGATGGAATTGCTCGACGCCTTCAAGACCTATCGCTACCCCAACGAGATCGGTCCCGGCGTCTATGACATCCACTCGCCGCGGGTGCCCGAGGTGGGCGAGATGACGAGCCTGATGAAGCTCGCTCGCCTCCAGCTCGCAGACGAACAGCTCTGGATCAACCCCGATTGCGGCCTGAAGACCCGCAAATGGGAGGAGGTCAGGCCTGCTCTCGTCAATATGGTTGAAGCCGCGCGGCACGTCCGGGCAGCCGCTCGCTGAGCGCCTGAGGCTCGTCGCGGCGGCGCAGGACACCGCCGCGACGTCGCCGTCAAGCCGGCATCGCCTCTCGAAGCTTCTTGGCGGGTCGGGGATCTCTGCACGGGGGGACCGAGGGGACTGCGCATGCAGCTCCATGCCGTACTGTCTTGCGTGAGGTGCCCGACGCTCGTTTGCGCCTTGGCAATTGACGCGGCCAACAGCGGTGCTATCCAAACGTCAGGAGGGCAGCCCTTGTCCGCGTGGCGCCAGAGAGCAGAATCGAGCCGTTGGGTCGCGGTCGCCGTGGCCTATCTGCTCGTGCTCCAGGTGGTTCTGACAGGGCTCGCGTCGGGTGCCAATGCTGCGAGTATCGCTCTCGATCGCACTCTGGCCATAACGCTTTGCTCGCCGGGGGCTTCTTCACCGGGTGACACGACCGACCGCGGCACGGCGCAGCATGATCTGATGAGCGGCTGCGCGCTCGGTTGCTCTCATCCAGCCMAAGCGAATGTGCCGTCAGCAATCGGCTTTCTGCCAGTTGTCTATCGGATCGTCGACCTGAACGCCTTGATCCGGCATCTCGACGCGCCTCATGGCTTTGTCGCCGGCCGATCGCCCGCCAATCCCCGCGCACCGCCGGTCTGAGCCCTGAGCAAGCCGCCATGCGTTGCGCATGGATGGCCGCTCTCTTGCGCGACCTCGGCTTCAAGGCCGATTTGCCCGCCATCCCCAGCAGATGCGCACCAAATTCGCTGATCCGAGCATTCGGCGCGATGTCTGCCCGGCACGCAAATGAAGCGCGGGGCTCGCGCCTGCGATGCCTCGGCTCACCATGCCAACGGTTCCTTTGCCGATCGCAATCCGACCGGGGCCACATGTCGGGATCGCTATCATTGGCCGGCACTCACCGTCCGATGACCACACTCAACGGCATCGAGCGTCATGGGCTCTCACGGGCCCGTCGCAGAACTGCCCTCACAGACCAAGGATTACGCCATGAAGACCCATCTCCTTGCAGCGATGTTCGTCACTCTGGGAACAACCGGTGCGCTCGCTCATATTACCCTCGAAACGCAGCAGGCTCCGGTCGGCTCGACCTACAAGGCCGTGTTGCGCGTGCCCCATGGTTGCAAGGGCGCGGCAACAACGAAGGTCCGCGTCCGGATTCCCGAGGGCGTGATCGCGATCAAGCCGATGCCCAAGCCCGGCTGGACACTGGAAACGGTGAAGGGCCCCTATGGCAAGGCTTTCGACTACTACGGCACACCGACTTCGGAAGGCGTGAAGGAGGTGGTCTGGAGCGGCGGCAGGCTGCTTGACGAGCACTACGACGAGTTCGTGCTGCGCGGTTATCTGACCTCCGACCTCAAGGCCGACACCGTCCTCTACGTACCGGTCGTCCAGGAGTGCGAGGGCGGCGCAGTCGAACGCTGGATCGAGATCCCGACTGAGGACAAGAGCGCGGACGACTACAAGTCTCCGGCTCCCGGTCTGAAGCTCACCCCGAAAAAGTAA
>NZ_JBFTLD010000246.1:0-10453 GCF_056396265.1 Allobosea sp. 05T422_2
GTCCAAACCGGATCGACCCTGTCGAGCCCGGTGACCGGGTGGCGCGATTCTACGACGGAGCGCCCTGACGGCATGATCGTTCTCCGGAATACGGTGTGTTTCAGAACCGCACTCTAGCACGGCGCCATGCTGCAATGCCAAACAAGAACGCTGCCTTGCCCTGCCTGGACCGCAGGGAAACCGGCATCAAACCTGGGATATCCGCCCCAAACCGTTGCATCCGCCGGCATGTCATCGCGGGGCGATGAAATCGTCGGCTCAGAGCCATCTGAGGAAATCGAGCACGGCCTGCTTGTGGGTCTTGTCCCCAACTGCGAGGTTGTGATCGCGCCCCTCGATCGCGAAAGCCTCCGCATTCGGAATGAGAGCCGCGAGTTCCTGCCCGGAGCCCGCGACATCGTCCTTGGTTCCGACGCTGACCAGGGTCGGCATCGCGATGCGGCCGACCTCGTCTGGCGTGAGCGTCTGCCGCKACCCGCGAATGCAGGCTGCGAGTGCCTTGAGATCGCTCTTGTTGGCGTCCGCAAAGGCACGGAACATCCGCTGCATCGGGTCGCTCAGGACATCGAGCGAGGGAGCCTCCATCGCATCCGCAATGCCGAGCGGCAGGCCGACGCCCTCGACAAGATGAATGCCGAGCCCGCCGAGCAGCAGCGAACGCAGGCGCTGCGGATGGGCAAGCGCGAGATGGGCCGAGATGCGCGCGCCCATCGAATAACCCATCACGTCCGCCCGCGCGATCTCGAGGTGATCCATCAGGCGGCGCACATCCTCCGCCATGATGTGCGAGGAATAGGCCTCCGGCTCATGCGGTTTGTCGCTCTGGCCGTGGCCGCGATTGTCGAGCGCAACGACACGGTAACCCGCATGGGTCAATGTCTTCGTCCACTGCGTATTGACCCAGTTGACCATGTGGCTGGAGGCAAAGCCATGGACCAGGATGATGCTCTCGCCGCGCGGCGCGTCATTGGTCGGGGCGAGGTCGATGAAGGCGAGATTGACGCCGTCCGAGGAGAATTTCTGCATGGCACGTCGCGGAAGCTGCGGGGGGTCTTCACCTGCCATGCAGGAGCGACTTTGTGTAGCTGTGTTTCCGCCGCTTGCCTATGAAGGCTGATATGAGCCACGCTGAGACGGCCCCGACATCGTCGCTTCCACGCCGCCGGATCGACCTTGTCGATCTTGCCCGCGGCCTCGCTCTGCTGGCGATGTTCGTCTACCACTTCGCCTATGATCTTTCCCATTTTGACCTGATTGCAACCGATGTCCCCGCCCATCCCGGCTGGAGCGCCTTCGCGCGCCTGATCGCAGGGTCCTTCCTGACCATCGTCGGCTTCAGCCTGGTGCTGGCGACGCGCAGGGGCGTGAACCTGTCCGCCTATTTCCGCCGGCTGGCCATGGTCGTAGGCGCCGCGGCGCTGGTCACGATCGCGACCTGGTTCGCCATGCCGGAGAGCTTCATCTACTTCGGCATCCTCCACAATATCGCGCTCTCCAGCGTGCTCGCCCTGCCCTTCCTGCGACTGCCGGCCGCTGTCCTGCTCCTGTTCAGCGCCCTGTTATTCGCGCTGCCACTGCTTCCTGCGCCGCAAATGCTCGATCAACCCTGGCTGCTCTGGCTCGGCTTCGCTCATGTCTCCGGGGCAACCGCCGATTTCGTACCGATCGTGCCCTGGTTCGGATGCGTGCTGGCAGGCATGGCTCTCGGAAAGATGGCGCTCGCCAGGCAGGGAAGCTGGAGCCACTGGCAGGCGCGCTCGCTGCCGGCCCGCGTCATCGCCTGGGGCGGGCGGCACAGCCTCAGCGTCTACCTGCTGCACCAGCCGATCTTCATCGGAGTGCTGCTCATCGTCATGCGGCTGGCCGTCGGCCCCGAGCAGGAAGCGCGCCCGTTTCTGATCTCCTGCCTGCGCAGCTGTGTCAGCGCCGAAACCTCGCTGCAAGTGTGCGAGAAGGCCTGCAATTGCGCGATCGATGGCCTCAAGCGCGACGGACTCTGGCAAAAAGTCCTGTCAAACACGCTCACCCGGGAGGAAAGCGCGCGCACCGGATCGATTGCAGGTGCCTGCTTCCGGGCGCCCTGAGGCGCTTGCGCACACTGGCGCGGGCCGGCGTGACGGGTTAGAGGTGGGGCAAATCAACGCAAGAGCATGATCCATGGCCGATACGGGCATCCCGCATTTCCATAACCAGCCCGGCGTTGCCGTCATTCATGTCGGCGCGAAGGAATTCATGTGCATCGGGGCCAAGCCGCCCTTCGATCACCCGCATGTTTTCCTCGACATGGGCTCAGACGGCGAGATCATCTGCCCTTATTGCTCGACCTTGTTCAAATACGAGCCCTCGCTGTCGGCAGGCGCCTGCACGCCGCCGGAATGCGCCCATCACGAGGCAGCCAAGGCAGCGTGACGGGCGCCGGCGTTCAAGGCGCCCGCCGCTTCCGATCGCGACCGGTCGTTCCGGTTTCTGGCGCATCCGATTGCCGAAGACAGCCGTGTCCGCTCCCCATATCCTGATCGCCGGCTCCGGCATCGGCGGACTTACAGCCGCCATTGCACTCGCGCGGCGCGGCTTCTCCGTGACGGTCGCGGAAAAGCGCACCGGCTTCGGGGAAACCGGTGCCGGCATCCAGCTTTCGCCAAATGCCGGGCATGTTCTCGAAGCTCTCGATCTCGGCCTCGCCGTCAAGCGCGCCTCTGTGGTTGCCGAACGCCTCGTTGTGCGACGCTGGCAGGATGGCTCTCCGCTGGCAGAAATGCCGATGACCGCCGCCGGCTCCGGAACACCCTTCCGCACCATACGCCGAACCGACCTGCACACTCTGCTGCTCGACGCCGCCCGTTCCCTGCGCGGCATCCGGCTCATCGTCGGCCGCGGCCTGCGCGACATCGCCCAGAACGCGGACGGCATCACCGCGACGCTCGCGACCGAAGCCGGCCAGTTGGAGACCATTTCGGCACTGGCGCTGGTCGGCGCCGACGGGCTCTGGTCGCGCAGCCGCGAACTCATCGGTGATAACGCTCCGCCGGTCTTCACCGGCTATGAGGCCTGGCGGACCCTGGTACCCAACGCCGGCGGCCGCGCCGCGCCCGGCGTCGTGACCCTGCATCTCGGCCCGGGCCGCCATGCCGTGCATTACCCTGTCTCCGGTGGTCGCGAGACCAATCTCGTCGTCATTCGCGAAGCGAAGGAGGCCCGTGAGGGTTGGTCCCGCGACGGTGAGCCCGGGCAACTCGCCGCTCATCTCACCAAGGCCGAGCCCGTGCTGCACAAGCTTGCGACAGCGGCGCCCCGCTGGCTGGTCTGGTCGCTCTTCGACCGGCCGCCCGCAGCGATGGCACAGGGGCGCATCGCCTTGCTCGGCGATGCCGCCCATCCGGTCCTGCCCTTCATGGCGCAGGGTGCCGCGCTGGCGATCGAGGATGCCGGCGTCCTGACGCAGGAACTGACGGTTCATCTCCAGCAGGGCGGCGCCGCAGCGCTACCGGCGGCGCTCGCGGCCTATGCGACAGCCCGGCAGGACCGTGCCCGGCGCGTCCAGGCCACGAGCCGCAGCAACGGTCGGGCCTATCATTTGGAATGGCCCTGGACTATCGCGCGCAACTTCGCAATGCGCCGTCTTGGGCCCGATGGCATGCGCCATCGTCTCGATTGGCTCTACGATTGGCGATTGCAAGCCTAGGGCATCTCGCCTTCGCCGCATTCACTTCCTATCTCTCATGTGGAACCATCGGATGGAGACCACATGATCCGCGTCAATCTCTACGAGCAGCTCGCCGGCCAGAGGACTCGCATGCCGCGCTGGGCCTCCTGGCTGACCGTGGCAGCAAGCCTCGTTCTTGGCGTGACGCTGTTCCTCCTCGCAGCGAGCCTCGCCCTGATCCTCATTCCCGTCGTGCTTGCTGCCGGCGCGATCGCGGCCTGGCGCCTGAAGAGCAAGCTGAAGGCTGCCGGGTTCGACCAGCGCGATCCGTTCGCTCCGGTCCGTCCGGGTGCTGCGCGCGTCGAGGTCATCGATGCCGAGTACCGCATCATCGAGCCTGGCGAGCAGCCGCGGCGCTGACACGATCGCCATGCGTCCGACCGGATGCATGGCGGCGAACGATCGCTTTGCGTAGCATCGGATGTCTCCGAAACGTGGTTTCCACTCTTCGGCGCGATGCTCTGGCCCCCCAGAAGGATAGCCTCTACAGCAGGAGGCCCGCAGCCGCGCAGGCGGCAAGCGTCGGGATCATCCCGACCTTGAAGCGCAGCATTGCAATCATCGCGGCCAGGCCCACACCCTCGTTGCTTCACCGAGCGTCGGCATGCCCGCCACTGCTGGCGCCGCCTTGTCCGTCGCTGCGATCGTCATGGCCGCCGCTCAGGTCCTACTCGTCGGGGACGGCCAGTTATGGGTTTCTTCGGTTGCATCCCGGCACCAGCGATAGAAAGGCGTGATAGAGCAGCATACCGGCATCGCGTTGTGCCAGATCGTCATTGAACATGCGCGATAGCCCCAGCGAGGCAGCCAGGAAACCGGCGGATTCCGGCACCAGGTCGAGCCGCGCCGTATCGGCGGCGCGCACGATCGTGGCGAGACGACCCAGCACCGCCGAGGCGAGGCCAAACTCCTCCAGCATGATGTCAAAGCTGCAACGCTCGCCGCGATCACTCCAGAATACGCCGTCGATATCGAAGGGAACGGCCTGGAAGCGATCGGCCACCGCCACGCCCCGAAGGGGCCACGAACAGGATCACCGCTTTCGGAGCGACGAAGCGACGAATCAGCCCGGGGGGCACGCGATGCGGTCGGCCTTTGGGACGTGAGCGCGTCACGCAGACGATCGCCTGGGCATCGGGCAGACCGATGAGCCGGTACAAGGGGGATGTGGCGATCTGTGTGCTGGAAGACGCGAGCGTCCATCCCCGAATGAGGAAAACAGACGCGATCCTTGGGCTGACGCCTCACGGGGTCGTCGCGAAAAACCCCTAGGCCGGGATCAGACCACGGCTACTCCGGCAGGATCAATTGCGATTTCGAGCTGGCTGCCCTTGCACCGGACATGCCGGTGCAAGGGCAAAGGGCGTGCTCAATCCAGCCGGCTCACCAGCACCTTGTCGATGCGGCGCCCGTCGAGATCGACCACCTCGAAGCGCCAATGCCCCTTCTCGAAGAACTCTCCGACATTGGGCAGATGGTTGAGTTCGGCCAGGATGAAGCCGGCGACCGTCTGGAAATCGGCATCGCGCGGAATGTGGATGCCGAGTTCGTGCGAGAACTCGTCCACCTGCATCCAGCCTGCAACGAGATAGGAGCCGTCGGCACGCGTGACGATCGGCGGCTCGTCCTCGTCCTCCTCCTGGAAGACGCCGGTGATCGCCTCCAGCACGTCGCCGGGTGTGATGATGCCTTCGAAATGGCCGTACTCGTCGAAGACCAGCGCCATGTGGACGCGCGAGGACTTGATCTCCCGCAGCACCAGCAGGGCGTTGGCGGTGTCCATCACCACGGGTGCTTCCTGCACCAGGGCGCGCAGATCCTCGGTGCTGCCGGCGGACAGGAAATCGACCATATCCTTGACCACAATGACGCCGACGATCGCGTCCGACTCGCCGTCCTGAACCGGGAGCCGGGAGCGTTTGGAGGCACGAACCTGCGCGCGGATCTCCTCAGCTGTATCGGAGAGATCGATGACCTCGACCTCGCGGCGCGGCGTCATCAGCGCACGGGCGGAGCGATCGGCAAGGCGCATCACACCCGAGATCATCTCGCGTTCGTCGCGCTCCAGCACGCCGGCTGTTTCGGCCTCGGCAATGATGGTGCGGACCTCTTCCTCGGTCACCCTTTCTTCCGACTCGCCCTTCTGGCCGAGCAGCGCCAGCACGGTCTTGCCGGAGAGGTCGAGCAGGAAAACCAACGGCGCACCGATGCGCGACAGCAGGGACATCATCGGCGCAACGCGCGCCGCCACCCGCTCGGGGTCGCGCAACGCGATCTGCTTCGGCACCAGTTCGCCGACGATCAGCGAGAGATAGGTAATGGCAACGACGACCGTCCCGACGCCAAGACCATCGGCGACACGATTGGAGAACCCTTGCCCTATCAACCATTCCGACAGACGCGCACCCAGCGTCGCACCGGAGAAGGCACCGGACAGGACACCGACCAGCGTGATGCCGATCTGCACCGTCGAAAGGAACCGGCCGGGATGCTCCGCGAGGCGTATCGCCGTCGCTGCACCCTTGCTGCCTTGATCGCTGAGAACCTTGAGCCGCGCCGGACGGGAGGAGACCACTGCGAGTTCGGACATGGCGAGAAGACCGTTAATGACGGTCAACGCGACGACAATCAGGATCTCGGTTAACAAAACCCGCCCGCAGCATGCAGGGCCGCGCTCAATATCGACCTGCTTTCGGGCTTCTTATAGCGCATCGCGACGACTTGGCGATGGGTAAGCTTGAAGTTTGTGATAGCGAAATTTTGGCGGGCGCGAAGAAGCTCCGTGCCTTAACTGTAAGGGGGACAGGTGAGATGAATGCTCTACCTGGCCTTCGATGACAGCGTCGATACTTCCGGAGCACGCCTCGAGCCATGACTGATCCACGTCTCTTCGCCCCCGCGACACTGCGCAATCGTGAGCCGATCCTCGCTATCCTGCGCTCGACCCTTCCAGCCACCGGCCTGGTCCTGGAGATCGCCAGCGGCTCGGGCGAGCATGTCAGCCATTTCGCCGCCGCCCTGCCCGCACTGACCTTCCAGCCCTCGGACCCTGATCAGGATGCGCTCATCAGTACTGCGGCCTGGATCAGGGAAAGCCGGCTCGCCAATATTCGTCCGCCCGTTCAGCTCGATGCCGCAGCGGCCGAATGGCCGGTCTCCGCCGCCGATGCCATCATCTGCATCAACATGATCCATATCTCGCCCTGGGCCGCGACGCGTGGGCTGATGATGCAGGCCGGCAAGCTGCTGCCGGAAGGCGCTCCACTCTATCTCTACGGGCCCTATCGCCGGCCTGGCCGCACCCTCGAACCGAGCAACCTCGCCTTCGATGAAAGCCTGCGCGCCCGCAACGCGGAATGGGGCTTGCGCGAACTCGGCAACGTCGTTGCACTGGCGAAACAGGCAGGGTTTGGTGAGCCGGACGTAACCGAGATGCCGGCGAACAATCTGAGCCTGGTGTTTCGGCACGGGCCGCGCGGCTGATCCGCGCAATCGCAAGGCAAGCTTGGTGCGGACGGCGGGACTCGAACCCGCAAGCCTTTAGGGCGCAAGATTTTAAGTCTCGTGCGTCTACCAGTTTCGCCACGTCCGCGTGGACGCAGCCCTAGCGACAGCAGACGGCGGGCGCAAGCGCCTCAATGACGGCGAGCGGGCTTGTACCACTCGACTCCATCGGGATCGACATAGAGCCCCGGCGCAACATCGGAGCCGATGCGCTTCTGCTCCATCGGCACGCGCACGGTGTCGTCGCGATCGCCGCGCTTTACATAGGGGCCGCTCTCCTGCGGATCGTGGCCGCGCCCGCCTCTCCCAATCGAGCTGGCCTGGCCGATGACGCCGCGCCGCCCACCAATCTTGTCCTCGAGTGTCGTGATCGAGCGGCCGGCGAAGGCGATCTTCGTCGCGCCCTCGACCACGGGCAGGGCGCGGCTCGCGGTTCCCTCTCCCGTGACGCGGACACCGGTGAAGCGCGGCACATAAGTCGCGCCCCCACGGCCAAAGGAGTCCCAGCCACCCGTCGAGGAAACCTGCGCACCACAGCGCTTGTGGCTGCGCTCGCACAGGGCGCGCGACGCATAGCGTGGCGCCTTCTCCTCGAATTCGGCCCGGGCATTGCGATAGGCGAAATCACATTGCGCAGCAGTGAGCCGTCCCGCCTCGATGCATTCGTCGCGCCGCTCGTAGGTCTGGCTCGGCGCCTGCGCCGCGAGATCGGCGGGGCCCGCGAAGGAAAGAGCCGGCAGGAGCGCTGCGACGCGCATTATTGCGGCGAGGGAAGAGGCGGCCGTCATGATCATGACTCGGGCAATAACCGTAGAATTATGGCGTCACAGCAGCGCCCGCATCGTCGACGCAAGCTCGCGCGTCGCACCATAGTCGATCTTGCCGTTGCCCAGCACCGGAATCGCGCGCGCGACCAAAATGGCGCGCGGCGTCCACAGTTCGGGAAAGCCCTGCTGCTTCGCCGCTACCTGCAACGCAGCCTTGTCGGCATCAGGCTTTTCGGTGACCAGCACGAGTTGCTCGCCCTTGCGCGCATCCGGTAGCGCGACAACGACATGATTGAACCCAGGCCAGAGGGCCGCCACCATTGTTTCCACCGCAGCCAGCGAGACCATCTCGCCGCCGAGCTTGGCGAATCGCTTGGCCCTGCCGCGGATGCTGACGAAGCCGTCCTCGATCACCACGATATCGCCGGTATCGTGCCAACCGCCTTCGGGCGGCACGATACGCCCGGGCTCGTCCGCGCTGAGATAGCCCAGCATCACATTCGGGCCGCGGACATTCAGCCGCCCACCTTCATGAATGCCCTCGACCGGATCGAGCCGCGCCTCGATACCGGGCAGGAGTTTTCCGACGCTGCCCTCGCGGGTCGCGACGGGAGTGTTGCAGGCGAGCACCGGCGAGCATTCGGTGCAGCCGTAGCCTTCGAGGATCGTGGTGCCGTAGGGCTGCCACATCGCGCGTGTCTCCGGCTTCACGCGCTCGGCTCCGGCCACGACATAGCGCACGCTCTTCAGATCGTCGGGATCGGCAGCGCGCGCATAGCCCTGGAGGAATGTGTCGGTCGAGAACAGGAAGGTGCAGCCCATCTCGCCGATCAGTTTCGGCACCTGCTTGTAATGGAGCGGGCTCGGATAGAGCACGACCTTCATGCCGTGGAGCAGCGGCATCAGCAGCCCTGCGGTCAGGCCGAAGGAATGGAAGGCGGGCAACGCGTTCATGACAATATCGCGCTCGGAGAGGAAGCCGGCCGCAAGCGCAAAGATCTGGCGGGTATTCGAGACGAGGTTGGCGTGACTCAGCACCACGCCCTTCGGCTTGCCCTCGGTGCCGGAGGTGAACAGCACCACAGCTGGATCATCCGGCCGCCCTTCATAGGCCCGCAGGGCAAATGCCGGTGCCAGGCTCTGCATCGCGGCAAGCATCTTGTCGAAACTGGTCAAATCCCGGCGGATATCCTCAAGATAGACGACCCGCCTGCCCTCGCCGAGTGCCGCGATCTCATCGTCGAGCTTGGCCTGGTTGACGAAGCGACGCGAGGTGACGATCGTCTTCAAGCCGGCCAGTTCGGCCGCCGCCCGCAGGTTCTTCACCCCTGCCGTGAAGTTCAGCAGTGCCGGCACGCGGCCAAAGGCCGAAAGCCCGAACAGCGTCACCGCCATGCCCTGGACATTGGGCAGCATCAGTCCGACGCGTTCCCCCAACTCCGTGCCTGAAGCGAGCTTTCGCCCCAGAACCAGCGCTCCCAGAACGAGCCGGCCGAAGGTCACCGGCTGACGCTCCGGATCCTCGAGCGCGACGCGGCCCTTGCCACGCCGCGCAACCGCCTGAAGCAGCCCCCGAAACAGCGTGATGCGCGCGTCCTTGGCGTCGAAATCCGACGCGTTCAATTCGGTGGCGGCCATATCCTGGCTCTGCTCCCGGCTGGCGTTTCCCATGGAGGTTCACCGTAGCGGGATACCGTCCGGTTTCAACGCGAATGCGACGGTTGAGCCCCTGCTCTCCGCTCAAGCTGCAATCGCATCCAGCCCGATCCGTGGCAACGGCATCGGCGCCATTGGTGACACAGCCCCGTCGAACGCAGAAGGGCGGTTGCTTGGTCATTCGCGACCAGGCAACCGCCCTTCGACTGTGGCCTGCGCACCGATCATGCGCGCAGGCCGTCATGCTGGCGTCAGAATGCGGGCTGCAGTTGGGGCTCCAGGCGACCGCGGCGCCGGATGGTGTCAACCATGCCATGGGTCGCAGCGATGGCGATGAGCAGGATCAGCGCATAGGCCACGAGCAGCCGCGGAGCGGGCACGATGAAGTTGAAATGCGGCATGGCGCCCAGGATCAGCGGCACATACCAGGATGTCGCCGAGACCGTGCCGAAGACCATCATCATCGTAATCTGCTTGCGCGACAGGCCTGCAAAGAGCGACCGTCCTATCTGCTTTTCCATCAACGGCAGTACCGTTTTGTGGATGAAGTAGCCGTTGATCGTGAGAACGCCGACGATCGCGATCTTGGCCCAGACCTTCTGGTTCCCGAGCTTKACCGGGTCAAACATCGCGTAATGCGCCAGGTACAGAATTCCGGAAACCCAGAGCACCGCGAGGCCAGCCGATACGATACCGGTCATGAATTTGACCATCGCAACCTGTTCAGCCTTGATCTTTCCGGAGACGAGGAATTTGACGATCACGAGATCGAGGACCGTCGCGGCGCCCAATCCCAGAATGATGCCGAGCAGATGCATCACCT
>NZ_JBFTLD010000247.1:0-10405 GCF_056396265.1 Allobosea sp. 05T422_2
ACGCTGGCCCGAAGGGTCCAACCTTCTCCCCCGAGTTTCGGAGCCGCCGGAATCGACGGCGCCTGCGCATCGTAGGTCGAAGATCATCCGGCCGAAAAGGACGAAGGCCGCGAGGACTGCGCCAGAGAAGCCTGGCCACGGATAATCCTCCTGCCTCGTCGTCGCGGTTGCGGCGCCCGCAAGGGATATCCTGCGTTTGGCTTGCAGGAGGGGAGGTGGCGTCGTAAACGGCGTGCGTCGCCGGGACGCGGGCCGTTTTGCCTTGATCGCGCCCGAAAGCCCCGCCATGCCGGCGGCGCCCTGGGTCGATACCTGGCCTTGCGACATTCATGCCTGCGATGAACGCGACCTGGCCGGTCGCGAGGATGGACAATGCTTTCGCTCCGGCCCGTGTTTGACCGCATCTCCGTTTTCGCATCGGCCAGCCATTGGCGCGCCTGCGTCTTCCTGCTTCTGCTCTCCCTCGCAGCCTTCCTGCCGGGATTCACGAGCCTCCAGCCGCTCGATCGCGACGAACCGCGCTTCGCCCAGGCGAGCAAACAGATGCTCGAGACCGGCGATTTCGTCGATATCCGCTTCCAGCAGGAGGCGCGGCACAAGAAGCCCGTCGGAATCTATTGGCTGCAGAGCGCGGCTGTGACCGCCGGCGAGGCGCTGGGTGTCCAGGACCCTCGTCATCAGATCTGGCTCTATCGCGTGCCGTCGCTGATCGGCGCGGTTGCCACGGTGCTGCTGACCTATTGGGCGCTGCTCGCCTTCTTCAGCCCGGGCGTGGCGCTGCTCGGCGGGGCTCTGATGGCCGCTGCTGTGCTGCTCGGCGTCGAAGCCCGGATCGCCAAGACCGATGCGGTGCTCGCAGCCTGCGCGGTGGCGACGATGGGKGCATTGGCGCGCGCCTGGCTGGATTGGACCCGCTCGCTCGCCTTCGTGCCGGACCGCCGCAACTGGCTGGTTTTCTGGGGCGCGACAGCGATTGCCCTGCTGATCAAGGGGCCGATCGTGCCGATGGTCTGGGGACTCGCCACGATCGTGCTATGCATCCGCGAKCGCTCCTGGCGTTGGTTCTCATCGTTGCGCCCGTCCTGGGGGCTGCTGCTTTGCCTGCTCGTCGTGCTGCCCTGGTTCGTGGCGATCGCCTGGAAGACCGGCGGCAGTTTCTTCACGGCCAGCGTCGGCAACGATATGTTGGGCAAGGTCGCGGAGGGCCAGGAGAAGCACTGGGGTCCGCCCGGGCTCTATCTGCTGATCTTCTTCGGCACCTATTGGCCGGCGGCTGCTTTCGCCGCGATGGCGATCCCCTTTGCCTGGGTGCGTCGCCGCGAGCCGCAGATCATCTTCCTGCTGGCCTGGATCGTGCCGTCCTGGATCGTCTTCGAGGCGGTGCCGACCAAGCTGCCGCATTACGTGCTGCCGCTCTATCCGGCGGTCACGACGCTGCTGCTTCTGGCGATGGTCAATGGCGGCATCGATCGCCTTCGGCGTGGCGCGACCGCGACCGCCGCGCTGGTCCTGCTGGTCCCGACGGCGCTTGTCGGCGTGATCATCTATGCCAACTGGACGCTGGATCGCACCGTACCCTATCTCGCACTTCCAGTTTTCGCGCTGGCGCTGTTCGTGGCCTGGCGCGTCGTCATGGCGTTCCGGCAGGGCGACCTGGAGGGTGCGCTCTGGCGCTGCGTCCTGGCGAGCCTCCTGCTCTCGATCGGCGTCTACGGCTTTGCGATCGAGAGCCTGCGTTCGCTCAAGCTCTCGCCCCGTCTGGCGGAAGCCGTCCGGGCGGTCGGCTGTGCCGATCCCGCAGTGATGACCGTGGGTTATCGCGAGCCGAGCCTCGTCTTCCTGACCGGGACCGATCTTGCCATGGGGCCGAATGGTGCGGCGGCCGCTGCCTTCCTGAAGGAGCCCGGCTGCCGGATCGCGCTCGTCGAAAAACGCTTCGAAGCGGAGTTCCATGCCGGCGTCGCCGCCGCCGGGATCACGCCACGTCTCGTCACCTCGATTCCCGGCTTCAATCTCAATGGCGGCAAGCGGCTCGAGATGGCCGTGTTCGCGCGACAGTGAAACCTGCTTGCCCTGTTTGCGCGCTTGACGCAGTTTGCGCGCCGTTTTCCCGGATGAAGCTTTCGTGACCGAGACACAACCCATCACCTTGCCGCAACTCAGCGTTGTCGTGCCCGTTCGCAACGAAGTCGGCAATGTCGGGCCGCTGCTGGCCGATATCGAGGCGGCCTGCCAAACGCTCGGCGCCTTCGAGGTGATCTATGTCAATGACGGCTCGACCGATGGCACGGCGGCCGCGCTGCGCGAGCTCGGCACGACGCGCCCCTGGCTGCGTGCGATCCGCCACGAACAATCCTGCGGGCAGAGCGCGGCTGTGCGTACCGGTGTCCGCCACGCCCGGGCGCCGGTCGTGGTGACGCTCGACGGTGACGGCCAGAACGATCCGGCCTTCATCCCGGCGATGGTGCAGGCCCTGCACAAGGCCGGATTGCAGGCCGGGCTCGTCCAGGGCCAGCGTGTCGGACGCAAGKATACCGGCTTCAAGAAATGGCAGTCGCGCATTGCCAATGGCGTCCGCGGCCGCATTCTCAAGGACGGCACCCGCGACACGGGCTGCGGGCTGAAATGCTTCCGCCGTGAAGCCTATCTCGCCTTGCCCTATTTCGATGCGCTGCACCGGTTCATGCCGGCCCTGATGGTGCGGGAGGGCTACCAGGTCACGCATGTCGACGTACGCGATCGCCCGCGCCTGACCGGTGTCTCCAATTATGGCTTCTTCGACCGGCTCTGGGTCGGTATTCTTGATCTCGCCGGCGTCTGGTGGCTGATCCGCCGTCGCAAGCGCGTGCCGCAGATCGTGCCGGAGACGCTCTGATGCTGATCGACCTCCAGCAAATGATCGGCGAATATTTTCACGACGTCTTCGTGAACAATATCGACTGGTGGGTTCTGCTTGGCGTCGTGGCGCAGGCGCTCTTCACCATGCGCTTCGTGGTGCAATGGCTGGCGAGCGAGAAGGCCAAGCGGTCGGTCGTGCCGATGACCTTCTGGTGGTTCTCGATCGGCGGCGGAGCCCTGCTGCTGGTCTATGCGCTTTACCGCCGTGACCCGGTCTTCATTCTCGGGCAGGGCTTCGGCCTGTTCGTCTATTGCCGCAACCTGCAATTCGTCCTGCGCGCCAGGGCGAGGGGCGAGGATACCAACGCCGGTCCGGGCTAAAGCACGTCCTGACCACTGGATTGCGGCTTGCGGGAAAGCCGCTGAGCTAACCGACTTCGAAATCGCTGGCCGCGAAGCCGTATCGCGCCATCATGGCGCGGTGCCAATCGCTGCCGATCAGCCCGTCGAGAGCCTGATCGAACCGGGTCCGCAGATCCGCCTGCGATCTGGCGAAGGCAAAGGCGCCCTTTGCGGGTTCTCTGTCCTTCGCTTCGGCGGCCACGGGCACGATGGCAAGGGAGGCATCGGGGGTGTGACCGAGGAAGCCACGATGCGCCATGGCGACGCTGGCATAGGCCTCGGCACCTCGATCCCTGACCATCTGCACGGCGTCTTCCTGCGTCGCGACGCGCAAGACGCGGTTTCGCGGAATGCCGGCCGCGAGGCCCGACTGCTCCTGGACCTGGTCGGCCACCACAACGAGGCGGGCGCTTCCATCCTGCGCCAGCGCCTCGTAACTGCAGAAGCGATCTTCATCACCGTGCCTGACGAGGAGTCCGTCGCTCAGCGCCCAGACTGGCCGGCTGAAATCGACGCTTCTCTTCCGCTCCGGCGTGACGAAGAGCGGCGTGGTGATGGTCCAGCGCCCATCGACAAGGCCTGGCAGCAACTCGGAGAAGCTGGTCAGGCGCATCTCGACCGAGACAATGCCGATCTCCCGCAAGGTCTCGGTCATCAACTCGACATCGCTGCCGAGCGCGCGGCCATCGGGGCCGGGCCAGCAGAAGKGCGGCTCATCGAGATAGGCGAAAATGATCGCCTCTCGCATCGCCGCTCCGGCCTTTGGAATCACACCGCTGCCCGGAGGCGGGCAAAGCCGGCATCAAGATCGTCCTTGAGATCTTCGAGATCCTCCAGTCCGATATGGAAGCGGATGGTCGGCCCCTTGAAATCAGGCTCCGTTGCCGTGCGATAGCCCTTGCAGTCGAAGGGGAGGGCAAGGCTTTCATAGCCGCCCCAGGAGGCCCCCATCCCGAACAGGGTAAGTCCGTCGAGCATCGCGCCGACAGCCTTCTGCGCCACCGGCTTCAACTCGATCGCGAACAGGGAGGAGGCGCCGGTGAAATCGCGCTTCCACAGATCGTGGCCGGGATCGTTCGGCAGGGCAGGGTGCATCACGCGCGCCACCTCGGGACGGGCGGCGAACCAATTGGCCATCTCGATACCGGCGGGCATCTGCTCCTTCAGGCGGATATGCATCGTGCGGATGCCGCGCAGCGTGAGGAAAGCATCCTCGGGCGCGATGATGACGCCGAGCAGTTCCCAGGTCTCGCGCAACTGCCTGTAGAGTTCGGGGGTACGTGCCGAGATCGTGCCGATCAGCACGTCGGAATGGCCGGCGTAATACTTCGTGCCGGCCTGAACCGAGAGATCGACCCCGTATTTATGCGAATCGAAGAACAGCGGCGTCGCCCAGGTGTTGTCCATCAGCACCAGGATGTCGCTGGCATGGGCGGCCGCGACGATGGCCGGAATGTCCTGCATCTCGAAGGTCTGTGAGCCCGGAGCCTCGGTCCAGACCGCCCTGGTATTCGGTTTGAACAGCTTTGCGATGTCGGCGCCGGCCGCCGGGTCGTAATAGGTGACCTCGACGCCCATGCGCGGCAGGACCTTGTCGCAGAAATGACGCGTCGGCCGATAGACGCTGTCAGTGACCAGGAAGTGATCGCCGGACGACAGGGTCGCGAGCATGGGCAGGGTGCAGGCGAGCAGACCTGACGGGCAAACGACGGTTCCCGCACCGCCTTCCATGGTGTTGAGCGCCGCGATMAGCGCATCGATCGTCGGATTCCCTTGCGTGCCATAGGTGTAGCGGGCCTTGCGCGCCAGGAAATCCTCCATGTTCGGGTAGATTACCGTCGAGCCGCGCACGATCGGCGGATTGACGAAACCGTAGCTGTCGGCGGGATCCCGGCCGGCAAGGGCGAGGCGGGTCTTTTCGCGAAGCTGCGCGAACGCAGATGGAGACAGTTTTTTCATGGAGCCGGTGCTGGAGGGAGGTCCCGATCGAGGCAGTCAGGCTTGACCACATTTTGAAAGTCGCATGTGATGCAAGGGGTGGATAGATGCGTTCCAGGAAAGGGTCCCTTGCTTGACGCACATGCGCTGCTCTGGCAATCGACGCAGGGGAACGTCGCTCAATATATGGGCAACAAGTGGGGCGCGCACTCCCACTGGCGACGCAACTGAAGACTGCCCGCTGGCTGCGGCCAGCCGGGAGACCTCAACGGGAGAGAGTTCGATGGAAAAGTTCATGGCAGTTGCGATCGCGGGGCTGGGCCTCGCGATGACCGCTACGGTGGCAACGGCCCAGGCGCCCGCAACGCTGGCGCAGGTCAAGTCCCGCGGCATCCTCAACTGCGGCTCGAATACCGGTCTTGCTGGCTTCGGCGTGCCGGACGCTCAGGGCAACTGGCAAGGCCTCGATGTCGATTACTGCCGCGCGATCTCGTCGGCGATCTTCAACGACCCGACAAAGGTCAAGTTCATTCCGCTGTCTGCCAAGGACCGTTTCACGGCCCTGCAGTCCGGCGAAGTCGATGTGCTCGTGCGCAACTCGACCTGGACGATGTCGCGCGACACCGCGCTCGGCCTGCTYTTCACCGGCGTGAACTATTACGACGGCCAGGGCTTCATGGTCCGCAAGAAGCTCGGCGTCACCTCGGCTCTTCAGCTCTCCGGCGCGTCGGTCTGCACCCAGCAGGGCACCACGACCGAACTCAACCTCGCGGACTTCTTCCGCGCCAACAACCTGAAGTATGAAGTCGTCGCCTTCGCCTCCTCGGACGAGACGGTCAAGGCCTATGACGCTGGCCGCTGCGATGCGTTCACCACGGATGCGTCGGGCCTCTATGCCGAGCGCCTGAAGCTGACTGCGCCCGATGATCACATGGTTCTGCCTGAGATCATCTCCAAGGAGCCGCTTGGACCGGCAACCCGCAACACCGACGCCCAATGGTTCAATCTGGTGAAGTGGGTGCATTTCGCCATGCTGAACGCGGAAGAGCTCGGCGTGACCAAGGCGAATGTCGACGAGATGCTGAAGTCCTCCAACCCGGAGATCAAGCGTCTGCTCGGAACCGAGGGCAAGTTCGGCGAAGGCATCGGCCTGACCCCCGACTGGGCCTACCGGATCGTCAAGCAGGTCGGCAATTACGGCGAATCCTTCGAGAAGAACGTCGGCCAGGGTTCGCTCCTCAAGATCGCCCGCGGCCAGAACGGTCTCTGGACCAAGGGCGGCCTGCAATACGCTCCGCCGGTTCGCTGAACGCAGCTAGACATGTGGGCCTCGGCATCAGCCGAGGCCCCCTCTAAACCGCCGTCCATGCCATGAAGCCTGCGACAAACGGCATAATATCTGGCTCCCAGCCGACAAGATGATCGAGAGCGGGACGAACCTGCTTCGGAACTTGGGAGTACACAGATGAAACGGACCGTAACTGCGGTTGTAGCCACAGGCCTCATGCTCTGCGCGGCGGGCGCCGCCCAGGCGCAAACCACCACCTTGGCGCAGGTCAAGAACCGCGGGCAGCTGAATTGCGGCGTCAGCCCGGGCTTGGCTGGTTTCGGTGTCCCGGACGCTCAGGGGAAATGGACAGGCCTGGACGTCGATCTGTGCCGGGCGATCGCCGCGGCGATCTTCAACGATCCGAGCAAAGTCAAATACGTGCCGCTCTCGTCAAAGGACCGGTTCACGGCCCTGCAGGCAGGCGAGGTTGACCTGCTTTCACGGACCAGCACCTGGACGATGTCTCGGGATACCGCGCTTGGCCTGAGCTTTTCGACGGTGAACTACTATGACGGACAGGCTTTCATGGTCCGCAAGAAGCTCGGCGTCGATTCGGCGCTGAAGCTGGGCGGCGCCTCGATCTGCACCCAGCAGGGCACCACGACCGAACTGAATCTGGCGGATTTCTTTCGCATCAACAACATGAAGTACGAGGTGGTGGCCTTCAACACAGGGGATGAGACGATCAAGGCCTACGAGGCCGGTCGCTGCGACGCTTTCAGCGACGATTCCTCGGCTCTCTATGCGCAACGGCTGAAATTCGAGGCGCCGGATGACCATATCGTGCTTCCGGAGATCATCTCGAAGGAGCCATTGGGCCCGGTCGTTCGGAGCAGCGACACGCAATGGTTCAACCTGGTGAAATGGAGTCATTTCGCCATGCTCAATGCGGAGGAACTCGGTATCACCAAAGCCAATGCCGATGAGCAGCTGAAATCGACCAATCCGGAGGTTCGGCGGTTGCTCGGTGTCGAGGGCAAGTTTGGAGAAGCGATCGGCCTCAGCCCGGATTGGGCCTATCGGATCGTCAAGCAGGTCGGCAACTATGGCGAGTCCTTTGAGGCGAATGTCGGATCAGGATCGATCCTGAAAATCGCCCGCGGAAAGAATGCGTTGTGGACCAAGGGCGGACTGCAATACGCTCCTCCGGTGCGTTGAACAAAAGACTAGGCGGGGGMATTCTTGCCTCCGCTTCATTGACCGATGCCGAAGACGGAGGCGCGCTGAAAGGACGTACGGTCGGGCCCAAAAATCTGGTCCGAGACTTGCAAGGTTCGAGAACGGGAAAAACCCGTTCCGGCAACAGGGGAAATAAGAATGAACAGGTTTGTCAGTGCAGCGCTCGCCGTTGCAGCAACCGCTGCTTTCGCGGGCGGAGCGCAGGCCCAAACGGGGCTGCTGGCTCAGGTGAAGAGCCGGGGGCAATTGATCTGCGGTGTCGGCCCGGGCCTTGCGGGTTTCGGTATCCCCGATGCTCAGGGCAATTGGAGCGGCCTCGACGTCGATCTCTGTCGCGCCATTTCGGCTGCGGTCTTCAATGACCCGGCCAAGGTCAAATTCATCCCGCTTTCGTCGAAGGACCGCTTCACTGCCCTGCAGTCCGGCKAGGTCGACCTGCTCTCGCGCAACACGACCTGGACCATGTCGCGCGACACGTCGCTCGGCCTGAACTTCGCTGGCGTGAACTACTATGACGGGCAGGGCTTCATGGTCCGCAAGAAGCTCGGGATCGATTCAGCCCTGAAGTTGGCGGGCGCCTCCGTCTGCACCCAGCAGGGCACGACGACGGAACTCAATCTCGCGGACTTCTTCCGCGCCAACAAACTGAAATACGAAGTCGTCGCCTTTGCGAGCGCCGACGAGACGATCAAGGCCTATGAATCGGGTCGCTGCGACGCCTTCACGACCGATGCGTCCGGGCTCTATGCCGAGCGCCTGAAGCTCGGCGTCCCGACCGACCATATCGTCCTGCCGGAGATCATCTCCAAGGAACCGCTCGGTCCCGTCGTGCGCCACGGCGACGACGCCTGGCTCGATATCGTCAAATGGACCCATTTCGCCATGCTGAACGCCGAGGAACTCGGTGTGACCAAGTCCAATCTCGATGAGATGCTGAAATCCGAGAACCCGGAGATCAAGCGCCTGCTCGGCACCGAGGGCAAATTCGGGGAGGCTGTCGGCCTGAGCAACGACTGGGTMGTCCGCATCGTCAAGCACGTCGGAAATTACGGTGAGTCCTTCGAACGGAACGTCGGCGCCAACTCGCTGTTGAAGATCGCTCGCGGCCAGAACGCGCTCTGGACCAAGGGCGGCCTGCAATACGCGCCGCCGATCCGCTGATATTCGCGCTGCGCGGCGACCGCCGCGCAGCGCTCGCTACCGCCGAACGGCACGGACAAAAAGACGGCTGGCGATGCTCGATGCGGGCATTGCCGGACCACCGGCCGCCACCCAAGAACAAGAAGGGCGTGACACGTGACGACCATACCGACGGAGCCGGTCCAACCGGGCAAGGCCTCACTGCTCTACGATCCGAAGATTCGAGGCTATGTCTATCAGCTTGCCCTCTTGGCCGTCGTCGGGTTCCTCATCTACTCGGCCGCCTCCAATGCCATCGAGAACCTCCGGGCGCAGAAGATCGCCTCGGGCTTCGGCTTCTGGCACAATGCCGCCGGCTTCGACGTMAACCAGAAGCTGATCCCGTTCAGCGCCTCGGGCTCGACCTATGGCCAGGCCTTCTGGGTCGGCCTGCTGAACACCTTGCTCGTCGCCTCGATCGGTATCGTGCTGGCGACCTTCCTCGGCTTCTTCGTCGGTGTGGCGCGCCTGTCCAGCAACTGGATCCTCGCCAAGATCGCCATGGTCTATGTCGAGGTCATCCGGAACCTGCCGCTGCTGCTGCAGCTGTTCTTCTGGTACAACGCAGTGCTCAAGCCGCTGCCGAACCCACGCCAGTCGATCGCGCTTCCGGCCGGCATCCTGCTGAATAACCGCGGCCTCTATCTGCCCGATCCGCAACTCGAGCCTGGCGGCAGCCTGATCGTCCTGACCTTCCTGCTCGGGATCGTGGCGGCGATCACCTTCCGTTACTGGGCCCGCAAGCAGCAGACGGCAACCGGCAAGCAGTATCCGATCGGCTGGGTCGCTCTCGGCCTCGTCGTTGTGCTGCCCTTCTTCGTCTATCTGCTGATGGGCCGGCCGATCACCTTCATCTATCCCGAGCTCGCCGGTTTCAACCTGCGCGGCGGCATCCAGATCTTCCCGGAATTCGTGGCCTTGCTGATCGGCCTCACCACTTATACCGCGGGCTTCATCGCCGAAGTCGTGCGCGCGGGTATTCTCGCCGTCTCCAAGGGACAGTCGGAAGCAGCCCATGCGCTCGGCCTGCGGCCTGGGCCGACGCTGAAGCTCGTCGTGATCCCGCAGGCGATGCGCGTGATCATTCCGCCGCTGACCTCGAACTACCTGAATCTGACGAAGAATTCTTMGCTGGCGGTCGCCATCGGCTATCCCGATCTCGTCCAGGTCTTCACCGGCACGGTGCTGAACCAGACGGGGCAGGCGGTCGAGGTCGTCGCCATCACCATGGCGGTTTATTTGACGATCTCTCTCGTCACCTCGCTGTTCATGAATATCTACAACAAGCGCATGGCGCTGGTGGAACGGTGAGGGCGCCCCGATGACCGATGCAACCACCGAGAACTCCGCCTTCTTCATCCGTCGCGAAACCTTGCCGCAGGAAGCAGCTCCGCTATCCGTGGCAGGCCCGCTTGCCTGGGTCCGGGCCAACCTCTTCTCCGGACCCGTCAACACGATTCTGACGCTGGTCTGTGCCTATATCGTCGTCACGAGCCTGCCGGAGATTATCCGTTTCTACTTCCTCGATGCGGTCTGGAC
>NZ_JBFTLD010000248.1:0-10380 GCF_056396265.1 Allobosea sp. 05T422_2
ATGCAGGCCTATGAGGCGAGCAATGCAGGCCTATGAGGCGAGCATCAAGCCGGGGGACACGCGGATGCTGCTTTCGCCGGATTCGCCGTTCTTCCGCTACTTCAACGACCCTACGGGACGTCCCCAGAGCTCGGCTGCAACGCCGGCCCCGGCGGCCAATCCCTGATCGATAGCGAGCGTCGCGTATGCTGGATTTCATCGCGGCGCTCGGCCTCGTCTTCGCCATCGAAGGCATCTTGTTCGCAGCGATTCCAAATCTGGCGAAGGATGCCTTGCGCAGCGCAGCGGAGACGCCAGCAGACCGAATGCGGCTGATCGGTATCGGTTCAGCCGTGTTCGGGGTACTCCTCGTCTGGCTCGTACGCATCGGGGTGTAGAAGCGGCGGTCGGAATGCCTGGTGACGTGATTGTGTGTCGCCCTTCCGCCGCAATTTGAGGTTCAATCTCTAGGCCAACATCCTGGCCGCACGATCGGCCTGCTTCTTCACGAGGACCCTGATTGATGGCACTGAAAATCGTTTCCGCTTCCGGGCTTGCGCGGGCCGCGCTCGTGGCCGGCGTCGCGGCGCTGCCGATGCTGGCGACGCCTGTGATCGCCCAGCCGCCGACGGGAGTGTCGCCGCTGGTCCAGGGGCAGATTTCGCTCGCCGACCTGGCCGAGCGGGTGATGCCGGCGGTGGTCAATATCTCGGCTGTCACGACGAGCGACACGCGCAGCCGCAACCTGCCGCAACTGCCGCAGCTCGGCCCCGATACGCCCTTCGGCGATCTGTTCGAGGAGTTCTTCAACCGCCGCGGTCAGGGCCAGCAGGGCCAGGGCCAGGGCCAGCCGCCGCAGCAGCGACGGTCGCAATCGGCCGGCTCGGGCTTCGTGATCGATTCCTCCGGCATCGTCGTCACCAACAACCACGTCATCGGTGACGCCAACGAAATCACGGTGATCTTCAACAGTGGCCTGCGCCTGAAGGCGGAGATCATCGGCAAGGACACCAAGGTCGATCTCGCGGTGCTGCGCGTGAAGCACGACAAGCCGCTCGATGCCGTCAAGTTCGGGGATTCCGACAAGATGCGGATCGGCGACCCTGTCATGGCGATCGGCAATCCGTTCGGCCTCGGCAGCTCCGTGTCGTCGGGCATCGTCTCGGCCCGCAACCGCGATATCCAGCAGGGCCCCTACGACACCTATATCCAGACCGAYGCGGCSATCAACMRSGGCAATTCCGGCGGCCCGCTGTTCAACATGGCCGGTGAAGTCATTGGCATCAACACCGCGATCCTGTCGCCGACCGGCGGCTCCGTCGGCATCGGCTTTGCCGTTCCCTCGTCGCTGGCGGTCAATGTCGTCGATCAGCTCCGTGAGTTCGGCGAGACCCGCCGCGGCTGGCTCGGCGTCCGTATCCAGAGCGTCGACGACGCCACGGCCGAGGCGCTCGGTCTCGGCACGGCGCGCGGCGCGCTCGTTGCCGGCATCGATGACAAGGGCCCGGCCAAGCCGGCGGGGCTTGAAGTGGGCGATGTCATCGTCAAGTTCGACGGTAAGGAAGTGAAGGATTCGCGCGATCTGCCGCGGATTGTCGCCGGTACGGCGGTCGGCAAGGATGCGCCGATCACGGTGGTCCGCAAGGGCAAGGAAGTCGTCAAGACGGTCAAGCTCGGCCGGCTCGAGGATGGCGAGAAGGTCCAGCAGGCCTCTGCCAAGCCGAATGCCGAACCGGCCAAGCCCGCCGTGACCACGGCCTTGGGTCTGGAACTCTCGCAGCAGACGGACGAGCTCAGGAAGCGCTACTCCATCAAGGACGGCACCAAGGGCGTTGTGATCACCAAGGTCGATCCCAACTCCAATGCCGCGGACAAGCGCATCTCGATCGGTGAACTGATCGTCGAGGTTGGCCAGGAGGCGGTGAACTCGCCCGAGGACGTGACCAAGCGCCTGGATGCGCTGAAGAAGGAGGGCAAGAAGTCGGCTCTGCTTCTGGTCGCGAACGGGCAGGGTGAGGTTCGTTTCGTCGCGGTCACGATGAACTGACCAAGCTGGTCTTGGACAGGATCAAGGGCGGCCCTCGTGGCCGCCCTTTTCATTTCTCCGGATTGCGATCGGGCCGATGAGCAATTTGCATTGGTTGCGCTCCGTTCGGTGTGCGATCAGGGCGACGAGCAGCGGAGTGGATATGCGATGCGGATGAGCGAGATTCCTTTCGGAACGGTCGACTGGAGTTCAGTGGAGCCGGTGCGTCACCCAGGCGAGAAGGGCGAGGCGATCTGGCGCACGCGTTTCTTCGGACCGGCGGAAAATGCGATCAGGGTTCGCATGGTCGAGTACTCCGCGGGCTACGTCTCGGATCACTGGTGCTCGAAGGGGCATGTCCTGCTCTGCCTCGAGGGCGAATTGGAGACCGTGCTGGAAGACGGTCGCGCTTTCACGCTCCGGCCTGGCATGAGCTATCAGGTCGCCGATCAGGCCGAGGCGCATCGCTCACAGGCGCCCAGGGGCGCAAAGCTGTTCATCGTCGACTAAAGCATCGGCCCGAAAAGTGGATTGCGGTTTTCGGGAAAGCCGATGCAAACACAAGGATCATCGGCCGAAGGGCGGATTGCGGGGCGATGCAGACACCGAAGCCTGGCTTATCGGGCGGGATTCGCGATCCGGTGCGATAATTCAGGCTTGGATGATCTCGTCGCCGCGATAGCCCTGAGCGTAGAGCAGCGCCGTCAGATCCGCGTGGTCGAGCCGGGCATCTGCCGCAGCCGCAACCGCCGGCTTCGCTCTGAAGGCGACGCCAAGCCCGGCCTCGCCGAGCATCGCGAGATCGTTGGCACCGTCGCCGACCGCCAATGTCGCGGCTCTTGAAAGGCTGCGCTGCTCGCGCAGTTCGACAAGCGAGTCCAGCTTGGCCTGTTTGCCGAGGATCGGGGCYTCGACTTCGCCGGTCAGGACGCCGTTTGCGACAAGGAGCGTGTTGGAACGATCTTCGTCGAAGCCGATGGTCGCGCCGAGCGGGCCCGTGAACACGGTGAAGCCACCCGAGACCAGCGCCGTATAGGCTCCGTTGGCGCGCATGGTGCGCACCAGTTGCCGGCCTCCGGGCGTCAGCGTGATGCGCTCGCGGATGATCTCGTCCACGACCGATGCCGGGACGCCCTTCAGCAGCGCCACGCGCTCGCGCAGCGCCGGTTCAAAGGCAATCTCGCCGCGCATGGCGCGTTCGGTGATGCTTGCGACCTTGTCCTTGAGCCCGACATAGGCGGCGAGTTCGTCGATGCATTCCTGACCGATCATGGTCGAATCCATGTCGGCGAGGAACAGCGCCTTACGGCGTGTCGCCGCCGGCTGGACAATGATATCGACCGCGGTTCCGTCGAGCGCYGCCCGAATGTCGGCTTCGAGCTTGCGTGCGTCCGCCCCATCCGCGAAGAGGTCTGCTGCGACCTCGTCATCCAGGCGGGCTTGCCGGGTTACGCCGGATACGGCATTGGCGAGACGCGTCAGCAGGGCGTCGCTCAGCAGCGCCTGGCCGTGAGCGGAAACAAGTGTCGCGACGAGCATGAGAAGGACCGATTGAGCGTGGCGTACAGGGCGGTGCTCATCGCAGGTCCTACGGCGAGCGGCAAGTCCGCGCTGGCGATCGAGATCGCGCGCCGCTTTGGCGGAACCGTCGTCAATGCGGATTCGATGCAGGTCTATGCCGATCTGCGGATCATCACCGCGCGRCCGACGATCGACGACGAGGCGATGGTTCCTCACCGTCTCTATGGCCATGTCGACGGCGCCGTGAACCATTCGGCGATGCGCTATGTCGCTGATGTCAGCGCGCTCCTCGACGAGCTGGCGGGCAACGGGTCGCTTCCGGTGCTGGTCGGCGGGACGGGGCTCTACTTCAAGGCGCTGACCGAGGGCCTTTCGGAAATCCCGCCGGTGCCCGAGGCAGTTCGCTCGGCCTTTCGTGCCCATGCCGAGGCGCGCGAGACGGCTGCGCTCCATGTCGAACTTCAACGCTGCGATCCCGTCATGGCCGAGCGGCTGCGTCCGAGCGACCGCATGCGGATCATGAGAGCGCTGGAAGTCTTTGCCGCGACCGGGCGGTCGCTGGCAAGTTTTCAGGGCGCACGCAAGCCAGGCCCGCTGGACGGGGKAGCGCTGCTCCAGCTTTTCGTCTCGCCCGAACGCGATCTGGTGCGTGCCCGCATCGATCGACGCTTCGAGCAGATGATGGGGGAGGGCGCCCTCGAAGAGGTTACAGCGCTACGGGCGCGCGGGCTCGATCCCCTGCTGCCGGTCATGCGCGCGCATGGCGTGCCCGGCCTGATCGCCCATCTCGACGGGGCGCTCAGCCTCAAGGAAGCCATTGCCAGGGGGCAGGCCGACACGCGTGCCTATGCGAAGCGCCAGGTCACGTGGTTCCGTCACCAGATGGCGGGCTGGCATGCTGTAGCCCCCGAGGCCGCTCTCGGCTTTGCGCTGCGCGAGCTGGAGACACGGGCCTGAGATCAGGCGGCTTCGGCGACGTCTGCCCCCGCGAAGCGGATGCAGTCGCGGCCTTCGTGCTTGGCGCGGTACAAGGCGCTGTCGGCGCGCGCAAAGAACTCCGCGAAGCTCTCCGCACTCTCGCGGGTCGCCACCCCGAGGCTCGCAGTGACACGCAGGGACATCGTCTCGGAGGTCGGCAGTTCGCGCATCGTCAGCGCATCCTGGATACGATGGGCGATGCGCATCGCGGCCGCGGAGCCGGTGCGTGGCAGGAAGACGGCGAACTCCTCACCGCCGAAACGCCCCACCAGATCGCGCTCGGGCCTGACCAGGCCAAGCAGGAGATCGGCGAAGGCCCTGATCACGGCATCGCCGGCGACATGGCCATGCGTGTCGTTGACGCTCTTGAAGTGGTCGATGTCGACGATGATCAGGGACGCATCGTCACCGTCCGTTTCGCACGCGAGGATCTCGCGATTGGCCTTCTCGATGAAGGAGCGCCGGTTCAGGAGTGCGGTCAGCGGATCTGTCTCGGCAAGGCGGCGCAGTTCCTGCTCGCGTTCCTCGCGCTGGCCGATCTCATGCGACAGCGCCCGTCGGGTCGCACGCTCCCGGCCGATCTCGAGCGCCAGCGTTGCGGCCCGGCTCTGCAGCGTCAGGTTCGCGATCATCAGCTCGGAGATGTCGGTGAGCGTGATCACCAGCCCGTCGCCGAGCGGCGCCAGTGCGAGCTGGAGCCAGATCTCACGGCCATTCACCGTAAAGCTGGATTCGAAGATGTCGTTGCGGCGCAGCTCGATGGCATAGAGGCAGCGGCGCCAGATCATGGCGTCAGAGAGGAAGGGCAGGCTCGTGCGGGCGTCCGTGTCGAGCAGGTTCTCGTCGGGATGGCCCGCCATCAGTGCCGCGCGGCGATTGGCGGTGATGATGATCGTGCGCTCGATATTGCCGTCATCGTCGCGTACGGCCCGCAATGCGACAATGCCGCTGGGCGAGGTCTCCAGAACCGTGGTCAGCAGTTCCTCGCGGAATTGCAGCGGCMGGCTGAAGACGACAAGGAAGCGATCGCCATTTGTGCCGGTGGTCGGCWGGACCAGTCGCTCCCACAGGCACACCCGGACGGTCTTGAGGGAGCGATGCACCGTATACATCGGCTTGCCGTGCGTCAGGGCCTGATCATAGCATTGGATCGTGAACCGGGCGACCTGAGGGGTCATCTGCGAGATGCGTTCGCTCTGCCGGCTGCCGCCGACATAGCGTGTGATTTCGCGGCCGTAATGCTCATAGCGATAGTCGCCGTCTCCGGTCGGGACACACACCATGAGGTCGTCGCCGAAGCGGGGCATGAGGTCCTTGAGCAGCGCCTCGTAGGAGACGCCGCCTGCGCCAGGGGCATGCAGGGCAAAGCGCTGCAGAAGTTCGGCCACTTCCGGCGCATGGGCGCGTTCGACGATATTTTCGGTGTGCACTTCCTGATACATGGCGGCCCCGTTTCGCGCGCAAGGACCTTAGCAAGGCCGTTCTTGAAAAAGTGTTCCCTTTCGTCATGGGATTTTCGGAACTGAGGGCCATGAGTTTTTGCAGCTTGACCATGCCAAACCGGTCGTCTAGCGTGCCGCAATTATCGCAAAGGATGTCGGGCGCGATGCGCAAGCTTATTCTCGTACGGGTGCGCTGGTAGGGGGCGGTTGAACAAACCGCTTGGCCCCTGACGCCAGCGCACGCCCAGGCCCCTCCGAGGGCCTTTTTTATTGCCCGATTTTCCCTGAACTGACCCGAAGACCCCCGAGGAGAGCGACATGAGCGAGATGATGACCGGCGCGGAAATGGTCGTCCGTGCGCTTCAGGATCAAGGCGTCGAACATCTGTTCGGCTACCCCGGCGGCGCCGTGCTGCCGATCTATGACGCGCTCTTCCTCCAGGACAAGGTGAAGCACATTCTGGTCCGGCACGAGCAGGGTGCCGTCCATTCAGCGGAGGGGTATGCGCGCTCCTCGGGCAAGGTTGGCTGCGTCCTGGTGACCTCCGGCCCCGGCGCGACCAACGCCGTCACCGGGTTGACCGACGCGCTGCTCGACTCGATCCCGGTTGTCGTCATCACCGGGCAGGTCCCGACGCATCTGATCGGCTCCGACGCCTTCCAGGAATGCGATACGGTCGGCATCACGCGTTCCTGCACCAAGCATAATTATCTCGTGAAGAGCATCGCGGATCTGCCGCGCATCCTGCACGAGGCTTTCTATGTCGCCGCCAACGGCCGTCCCGGGCCGGTCGTCGTCGACATTCCGAAGGACATCCAGTTCGCCAAGGGCGAGTACACCCGCCCGCGCGACAACCAGCACAAGACCTACCGTCCGACGGTCAAGGGGGACCTGAACAAGATCAGGGCCGCAGTCGAACTGATGGCCAAGGCGAAGCGCCCGATCTTCTACACTGGCGGCGGCGTCATCAATTCCGGCACGCACGCCTCGGCGCTGCTGCGCGAACTGGCGCGGCTGACCGGCTATCCCGTCACCTCGACACTGATGGGGCTGGGCGCTTTCCCGGCGGCCGACAAGCAGTGGCTCGGCATGCTGGGCATGCACGGCACCTACGAAGCCAATCTTGCGATGCATGACTGCGACGTCATGATCAATATCGGCGCACGCTTCGACGACCGCATCACCGGTCGGCTCGACGCCTTCTCGCCACGCTCGAAGAAGATCCATGTCGATATCGACCCGTCCTCGATCAACAAGAACGTCAAGATCGACATCGGCATCGTCGGTGATTGCGCCCATGTCCTGGAGGACATGGTCCGGATCTGGCGCGAGACGAGCCCGCAGGTCGACAAGGAGGCCTTGAAGGGCTGGTGGGAGCAGATCAGCGGCTGGCGCGCGCGCAACAGCCTCGGCTACAAGCAGTCCGGTGCGGTCATCAAGCCGCAATACGCGATCGAGCGGCTCTATGAGCTGACCAAGGATCGCGACACCTACATCACCACCGAAGTCGGCCAGCACCAGATGTGGGCGGCGCAGTACTTCCACTTCCAGGAGCCGAACCGCTGGATGACCTCCGGCGGACTCGGCACCATGGGCTACGGCCTGCCGGCGGCAATCGGCGTGCAGATGGCCCATCCGAAGGCGCTGGTCGTCGACATCGCCGGCGAAGCCTCCATCCTGATGAACATGCAGGAGATGTCGACGGCGGTGCAGCACCGGCTGCCGGTCAAGATCTTCATCCTGAACAACGAATATATGGGCATGGTTCGTCAATGGCAGGAACTGCTGCATGGCGGGCGCTATTCGGAGAGCTATTCGGCTTCGTTGCCCGATTTCGTGAAGCTCGCGGAAGCCTATGGCGGCCACGGCATCCGCTGCTCGGATCCGGACCAGCTCGATGATGCGATCCGCGAGATGATCGATACGCCAAAGCCGGTGATCTTCGACTGCCTTGTTGCGAAGGAAGAGAACTGCTTCCCGATGATCCCGTCGGGCAAGGCC
The DNA here is from genome assembly GCF_056396265.1 of Allobosea sp. 05T422_2. Taxonomy (NCBI): domain Bacteria; kingdom Pseudomonadati; phylum Pseudomonadota; class Alphaproteobacteria; order Hyphomicrobiales; family Alloboseaceae; genus Allobosea; species Allobosea sp. 05T422_2. The sequence continues at coordinate 7,948 of NZ_JBFTLD010000248.1, forward strand.
CATAACGAGATGATCCTGCCCGATTTCGAGGGAAATACGGGCGATATCATCGATGCCAGGGGCAAGCAGCTTGTCTGACGATCGGCAAGCGGGCGAGGAGGCGCGGGCATGAGCACGATCGGCCTGATCGGCGGCATGAGCTGGGAATCGACTGCGGTTTATTACCGGCTGCTCAATGAGCGGGTGCGCGCCCTTCGGGGCGGGCTGCACTCGGCGGATGTGCTGCTGCATTCGCTCGATTTCGCGCCGATCGCCGAGATGCAGGCGAGCGGGGACTGGGCTGCGGCCGGCCATCTCCTGGCCGACAGCGCCATCCGGCTCGAGCGGGCGGGCGTGAACTGTATCCTGCTGTGCACCAATACCATGCACAAGCTGGCGGACCGGATCACGGCTGCGACTCGCGTGCCGTTCCTGCATCTGGCCGACGTGACCGCGACGGCGATCCGCAAAAGCCCGTCGCGGCGGCCGCTATTGCTGGCGACGCGCTTCACGATGGAACAGGCTTTTTATCGCGAGCGCCTCGCTGCGTTCGGCGTCGAGGCCATGGTTCCCGATGCCGAACAGCGCGACGATGTCCATCGCATCATCTACGAGGAACTCTGCCGTGGTCGGATCGAGCCTGCCTCGAAGGCACGCTATCTCGACATCGTCGCAGCGGCGGTAAAGCAGGGCGCGGACGGGGTGATCCTTGGCTGCACCGAGATCACCCTCCTGGTCTCGCAAGCGGATTTCGACATCCCGGTCTTCGACACGACGGCGCTGCATGTCGAAGCGGCGCTCGATTTCGGCCTGGAAACGGCGAGCCAGGCGGCATGAAGCTCCTGATCGGAAACAAGTGCTACTCGTCCTGGTCGCTGCGGGCCTGGCTCGTGCTGCGCGCCAAGGGCATTGCCTTCGATGAGAAGCTCGTCCTGCTCGACGAGCCTGGCTTCAAGGAGGCGATCTTCGCCGAGGCTCCGGGCAGCGGCGGCACCGTGCCAACGCTGGTCGACGGGGACATTGCGGCGTGGGAGACGCTCGCGATCATGGAATACCTGCATGACAGCTATCCCGATCTCGGGATCTGGCCAAGGGACCGGGCGGCGCGCGCCCATGCCCGTGCCATGTCGAGCGAGATGCATGCTGGCTTCTTCGCGTTGCGCCGGGCCTGTCCGATGAATCTCGGCAAGCGCTTTGCGGCACGCGATCGCGGGGGCGACGTCGCGAAGGATGTCGCCCGTATCACTGCACTCTGGCGCGAGGCTCGCTCCCGCTTCGGCGAGGCGGAGGGAGGGCCCTTCCTCTTCGGCGGCTTCTCGGCAGCCGATGCCATGTATGCGCCCGTCGTCACAAGGCTCGATACCTATTCGATCCCGGTCGACCCGGTCAGTGCGGCCTATATGGCCGCGGTGCTCGACCATCCCTCCTATCGGGATTGGCTGAAGGCCGACCTGGCCGAGCCCTGGATCGTAACCCAGGACGAGGTCGACGAGCCCGCCATCGCCAATCTCCGTCACGTCTAGTTCCGAATTCCGCTTCAGCTCCTGCAGGTGTCCGATGCCGACGTCAGCCACGCATTATCCGAACGCTCCCAAGATCCAGCCGGTCGCCCGCCACACGCTGGCGGTGATCGTCGACAATGAACCGGGCGTTCTCGCCCGCATCGCCGGGCTGTTCTCGGGCCGCGGCTACAATATCGAGAGCCTCACCGTCTCGGAAACCGAGCACGAGAAGCACATCTCGCGCATCACCGTGGTCACGTCGGGCACCGCCAACGTCATCGAGCAAATCAAGGCACATCTCGACCGGCTGGTGCCCGTGCACCGGGTCGTCGACCTGACGCTGCAGGGCGAGGCGCTGGAGCGCGAGCTTGCCTTGGTCAAGGTCGTCGGCAAGGGCGACCATCGGGTCGAGGCAATGCGGCTTGCGGCGGCTTTCGGCGCGCGCACACTCGATGCCTCCCTGACCTCCTTCGTCTTCGAGCTCACGGGCTCGACCGAGGAGATCGAGCGGTTCATCAAGCTGATGACCGTGGTCGGGCTCACCGAAGTCTCGCGCACCGGCATCGCGGCGATGAGCCGTGGCCCTGAGGCGATGTGATCTAGGGCGATGGATGCGGCTTCGCTCAATATGGTGGCGCTTGCGCTCGGGGGGGCCGGGTTCGGCTGCTTCGCCTGGCCGATCATCCAGCGGCTCAATGGCAAGGCGCCGCCGGAAGCTCCCGGCAGCGGCAAGAGCCTGCGTTCGCCGCTGTGGTGGGCGGGCTTCCTGCTGACGATTGCGGCGATCTTCCTGCAGCGCATCGCGAGCCAGCAGGCGGGAGGAGGCTAGCTGTTTGATCCCGGGCTTTGATGGTGCAGTCTTTTCGCGTGAGTGGAAGGAGGCGCTATGGGCCAGGTTCACCATGGGAGCGCCACGACGACAGAGGCGGTTCGTCGAGCGATACAGCATAGT
>NZ_JBFTLD010000249.1:0-10320 GCF_056396265.1 Allobosea sp. 05T422_2
GGCGGCACGACGATCGGCACGACGATCCTGACCGGCAATAACAGCTATTCCGGCGGCACGGTGATCAGGGCTGGTGTGCTCGAGGTCGCGTCCGACGGCAATCTCGGCGCCCGGGGCACGGCGATCAGCTTCTTCGGCGGCGCGCTGCGCTTCGGCACCGCGTTCGACACCAGCCGCACCGTGCTGCTGCTGGGCAACGGCACCGTCGATACCAATGGCCGCGACGCGACGCTGACGGGTGGGGTCTATGGCTTCGGCGATCTGATCAAGACCGGGGCGGGAACGCTGACGCTGACCGGCACCAACTTCTATCGCCGCACCGTCGTCGCGGCGGGCAGGCTCGTCGGCGACGCAGCCTCGATCTMCGGCGACATCGCCAATAACGGCACGGTCGTGTTCGATCAGCGCAGAGACGCCAGCATCGCTAGCGTGTTCTCCGGGACGGGACGGTTCGACAAGACCGGCCGCGGGGGGCTCGAATTGCGCGGCGATAGCGCGGGCTATTCCGGCACGACCACGGTGTCGGCGGGCATGCTCGTGGTCAATGGTTCCCTTGGCGGCGAGATCGACGTGCTCGCTGGCGCCAGACTTCAGGGCAGCGGTTCCGTCGGCGCAACGACGATCCGCTCCGGCGCGACGATCGCGCCCGGCAACTCGATCGGCACGCTGACGGTTACCGGCGACATCGCGTTCGAGCCGGGCGCGAGCTATGAGGTCGAGGTCGATGCCAGCGGCATGTCGAGCGACCTGATCCGTGCCGGTGGTGCGGCACGGCTCGGCGGCGGCTCGGTGGTGCATCTCGGTGAGGACGGCAATTATCGAGCGAACCAGCGTTATACGATCCTGACCGCCGATCGGGGCGTGCAGGGCCGTTTCGACGATGTMAGCTCGCGCTATCTCTTCCTCGATCCGACGCTGGGCTATGACGCGACCAGCGTCACCTTGACCTTGCTGCGCAACGACCTGCCTTTCTCCGCTCTCGCACAGACCCGCAACCAGACCCAGACCAGCCTCGGCCTGGAGAGCCTCGACGAGGCCAATCCGCTCTGGCAGCGCTTCACGCAGTTGCGCGACGAGGATGAAGGCCGACGCGCATTCGACAGCCTGTCCGGCGAGATTCACGCCTCGGCCAAGACCGTGCTGATCGAAGGCAGCCAGATCGTGCGCAGTGCGGTTTCCGACCGGATCCGCGCGGCCTTCGACGGAATCGGCGCGCCGCATATCGCGACGCTGGCCTATGCTTCGGGCAACGKGGCGATCTCGACGGCCCCGGCGGAAAGCCTGGCGCTATGGGCGCGCGGCTTCGGCTCCTGGGGGCAGACACAAGGGKACGGCAATGCCGCCTCGCTCACGCGCTCGACCAACGGCCTCGTCGCCGGCCTCGACCTCGCTGCCACGGCGGATAGTCGGGCCGGCATCATGGCGGGATATTCGCGCTCGCATTTCGAGGTGGCGCGCCGCAGGTCGCAGGCGGACGCGGACAACTACACGATCGGCCTCTATGGCGGGGCCCGCTTCGATMGTCTCCGCCTGACCGGCGCGGCGAACTTTACCTGGCACGATCTCTCGATGCGGCGTTCGGTCTCCTTCCCTGGCAGCGGCGAGCAGCTTCTGTCGGGCTACGGCGCCCACTCCCTGCAGGCCTTTGGCGAGATCGCCTATCGTCTCGACTTCGGGCCGGGCGTGTTCGAGCCGTTCGCCAATCTGGCCTATGTCAACCTTCGCAGTGATGGCTTTCGTGAGACGKGCGGCATCGCCGCTTTGTCCGCGGGCCCGCAGACCACCGCCGTGACCTTCGCCACGCTCGGCCTGCGTGCGCAGACCAGCGTCGAACTCGGCAGCAGCACGGTGCAGCTCAACGGCACGCTCGGCTGGCGCCATGCTGGCGGCGACCTGACGCCACTCTCGCTCCAGGCCTTCGCCGGCGGCGCCCCGTTCTCGATCGCGGGCGTTCCGATCGCCCGCGATGCGCTGGTGGTCGGCGCGGGCATCGGCATGAAGCTCACGCCGGCGGCCGAGCTCAGCATCGCCTATGATGGCCAGCTCGCGCGGGGCGCCACCGACCATAGCTTCAACGCCAGGCTTGGAATGAGGTTCTGAGGGCAGGGGACGACCGCGCACGCAGGAACGTTCTCGGCCCGACGGCAAATCGCTCATGGCGCAGGACGCGCCGACGCGATCGGCTGCCGCCGAGAGCCCGACCGGCCAACTCGCCTGGTAGGAACGGCCGACTGATTCCGTTATCGCGCCGTCGCTTGCAGCCTGGCCGTTATGGGTTCAACCTCATGAAGGCCGTGCGGCAAAGCGTGAAGCGAGAGCAGGCTTTTACGGCCCCGCGAGGTCTTGGTCGATGGACTGCTCGGGCTGCGGTTTCCAGATCGAAAGCGGCTTTGCCTTCTGCCCGAAATGCGGCGTGCGCCAGCCCGTGCCGTGTTCGAGTTGCAGCTTTCTCTGTGCGCCGGATTTCGCCTTTTGCCCGCAATGCGGCGCCCGCACCACCGCGAGGGCCACTCCTCAGACAGCGTCCGCGTCGAGAGCAATCGCTGCGCTGGATTCCCGGATGCCAGCACCGCTTCCGGACGTTGAAAGGGACCATACAACCGCGCCGCCGGTCTCCGATGCGGATCGCAGGACGGTGACGGTCCTGTTCGCCGACCTCAGCGGCTTCACCGCGCTCAGCGAGCGGCTCGACCCCGAGGTCGTCCAGACCTTGCAGACCGCGTTGTTCACGGAACTGACCGCGGCCGTGCAGAGCTTCGGTGGCTTTGTCGACAAGTTCATCGGCGATGCGCTGCTCGCACTGTTCGGCGCACCTGTCGCGCATGAGGATGATCCCGAACGCGCGCTCCGCGCTGCGCTCGACATGATCGCCCGCACGGCGCGGCTCGGCGAAAGCTCCGCCGCCGGGCGCGCTGAAATGGTGCTCCATCTCGGCATAAACACCGGGCCGGTTGTTGCTGGAGGTCTCGGCGTCGGTACTGCGAAATCCTATTCGGTGACCGGCGACACGGTGAATACAGCGCAGAGACTGCAATCGCTGGCCGCCCCGGGCGAGGTCCTGGTGGGGCCGCTGACCTATAGGCTGACCCGGCATGCCTTCTCCTATACCTCGCTCGGTGAGGTCGCCCTTCGCGGCAGGTCCGGCAGCGTGCTGGTGCATCGGCTGGGTGGACCGCTCGCATCACCCCGTGCAGCGCGTGGGCTCGATGCACTCGGCCTCAGCGCACCGCTGATCGGCCGCGATGCGGAGCTCCAGCGCATGCTGCCGAGTCTCGACCAGGCCTGTGCTGGCCAGGCGCAGCTTCTGCGCCTTGTCGGTGAGGCCGGCATCGGGAAATCTCGGCTGGTGAACGAGTTCGTCGGCCGCCTCGGCTGCGAGGAGCGCTTTCGCGACGTTGCCGTACGGCAGGCCGCCTGCTCGCCGCTTGGCGAACAGTCCTTCGGCGCCATCGGCGCAGTCGTGCGCAGCGCTGCCGGGGTGATGCAGAACGATGCTCCCGACGAGATGCGCTTGAAGCTCGCAGCCTTGCTGGCCAACCTTGGCATGGCGGGCGAAGAGGCGGAGCGATTGATGCCGCTGCTCTACCATGTGCTCGGCCTGGGCGACCCCAAGGCAAGTTTGCAGCATGTCGAGCCCGAGCAATTGCGGCGGCAAATCCTCCATGCTGTCTGCACGATCATCGAGCGGCGCCTGGCGCTATCGCCGCTGCTGATCGTCGTCGAAGATCTGCACTGGGCTGACACGGTATCGCTGGAAGCGCTGCGTTTCGTGATGGACAGGCTGGACCGATCGCGGCTGATGCTGGTGGTCACTCATCGCCCCACGCAGCAAAACGACCCGCTGGACTCAAGCCGCTTCAGCCATACCGCGCTCAGGCTGACGCAGCTTGGAGACAGCGACGGACGCCGCCTGCTCGCGGCCCTGTTCGGAGAGGGCTGGCTGAGTTCCATCGGGGCGCTGCCTGAGAGGATCCTCGAGCGCGCCGGCGGCAACCCCCTGTTCCTCGAGGAGATCGTGCGCAGCCTGATCGAGCTCGACGTGCTGAAGCGCGACGGCCAGCACTGGCAGATCGTGGCGGGCGAAGCGGCAGTCAGCATCCCGGACACGATCCAGGCGATGTTGCTCGCCCGCTTCGACCGGCTGCCGCAGGAGGCGCGGCGTCTCGCGCAGGAAGCCGCGGTCATTGGCCCTCGCTTCGATGCGACGCTGCTTGCAGCGGTGACCGCCGACCCCGCCAGGCTCGAAGCCGGGCTCGAACTGCTTGGCGACGCGGAAATCATCCAGAAGGCCGGGACAGGCGCAATCTCGTCGCAGTGCTACCGCTTCACGCAGACATTGCTGCACGATGTGATCTACCAGAATCTGCTGCTGCTACGACGGACCGAACTGCACGGGCAGATCGCCACCGCCTTCGAAGGCCTGTGCGGCGAAAGTCCCGAAAGGCTCGAAGATCTGACCGTGCTCGGTCATCATTTCGGGCTGAGCGCAGAGCGGGAAAAGGGCGCGCAATACCTGCGCGAGGCCGGTGATCGCGCCCGCATGATCTATGCCAATGATGACGCCCTTCGCTTCTACGAGCAGGCGCTCGCGGCGCTGGCGACGGCCGAACCGACAGGGGTCAGGTTGCAGGTCGGCGAGCGGATTGCCGATCTCTGTGGCCCGACCGGCCGCCGTGCGCTGGCGCATGAGCACTATGGGATGGTGCTGCGGGTCTATCGCGAGAACGGCGACCGCGTCGCCTCGGCCCGGGTTCTTCGCAAGATCGGCCGCCTGCTCTGGGATGTCGGCAAGCGCGACAAGGCCGAAGCCTGCTACGCCGAGGCCGCGACACTTCTCGACGGAGCTGACGCACCGATCGAGCAGGCGCATCTCTGGCAGGAACGCGGCCGCCTGGCGTTCCGGACCGGCGACCACGCGCGTGCAGCAGAATGGGCCGACGCTGCGCTCGCATGCGCGTGCACGCTGACCCGGGACGAGGCCTCCGGGATCGGGCGCGAGGCAGCGCTCGTGACTGCGGAAGCGCTCAACACCAAGGGCGTCGCGCTGGCCCGGCTCGGGCGGAACCGCGAAGCAGTGCGCGAGGTGGAGCGAAGCATAGAGGTGGCTGAAGCTGCCGACCTGCCTGGCGCCGCCTGCCGCGGCTACACCAATCTCGGCGTGCTCTATACAACGATCAATCCCGTGCAGGCGATGGAGGTGTGTCGGCGCGGCCTCGAGATATCGCGGCGTATCGGCGATCTGGGTTTCCAGGCACGCCTCCTCACCAATCTGGCGGTCGCCTGCTGCACATTCACGGACCGCTGCCCGACAGAGGGCGTTCCGGCGGCGKAGAAGGCGGTGGAGATCGACCGTGCGCTCGACCAGCGCGAGCACCTGCCTGTGCCCCTGATCGTGCTCGGGCAGATTCACCAATGCCAGGGGCAACCAGACATCGCGGCCAGCTTCTACAACGAAGCGCTCGACGTTGCCCGCGAAACGGGCGAGCCGCAGCTGCTCTTTCCATGTTATGATGGTCTCGCAACACTCAATCTCGACCGTGACGATCTGGCGGAAGCCGACCGTTACTTTTCGCTGGCGCAAGATGTCTGCKCCCGGCACGGGCTCGACCCGGAAGCGCTCGTGGTGCTGCCTTTCCTCGATTGACCGCGGAGGAGGTTGGATATGCTCGCGCAGGCCGACATGGTTCCTCTTCAACCCGGCGACAGGGCACCGAACGTCGTGCTCGACGCCATCACCCGCGAGGGAAAGATCGCGATCGACGACTTTCGCGGTCAAAAGCCGGTGCTGGTCGGCCTGTACCGCGGCTTGCACTGTGCCTTCTGCCGGCGCCATATCGCCGCCCAGGCGCAGCTCGATCCGGCGCTCCGTGCTGCGGGCGTCGAGAGCCTGACCGTGGTCAACACGCCGATTGAACGCGCGCGGCTCTATTTCCGTTATCATCCGATGCCCAATCTTATCGCCGCCTCCGACCCTAAACGAACCTCCCACCAGGCATTTGGCCTGCCAAATCTCGAATTCACGGAGAACGAGACGGCGTGGCCGCACAAGGTCTCGATGGCCGCCGTGCTGGGTATGCGGGTCGAGATTTCCGGCGAGACGCCAGGACCGCTCGACCCGCTGGCGGGGTCGCAATTCCTCGACAACAAGGACGGTTACGAACTGACCGAGGCCGACCTGGAGATGAAGGCGACAGGCCTTGGCCAGCTTGTCGGCCAGTTCCTGCTCGACCGGCAAGGCATCGTGCGCTGGTGCTTCACCGAAGTTCCGGAAGGGGGGCGTTACATGTTCGGGGCGCCGAACCCCCAGGAGCTCATGTCGGCCGTTTCCCAGGTTGCGCAGTAGGGAGGTTCTTCAGCGAGCAAGGAGAGCCCCACCATGCCGTCCAGCTTCACCGTCCGCAGCGCCAGCGGTTATGAGCAGCTCATGGGCCGCTGGAGCCGTCAGCTTGCCGGCCCGTTCATTGATTTCGCCGGTATCGCCCATGGCGAGCGCGTCATCGACGTCGGCTGCGGCACAGGCAGCCTGACCTTCGCGCTGCCCCAGGCAGCGGAAATCGCCGAGGTCGCGGCGATCGACTTTTCACCGATCTTCGTCGCGGAGGCCCGGCGCCGGAACAGTGATCCGCGGATCACGATCAAGGAGGGCGATGCCTGCGCCATCCCTTTCCCCGACGACGAATTCGACCGGGCCCTGTCGCTGCTCGTCCTGCACTTCGTGCCGGCAGCCGACAAGGCGGTTGCCGAAATGCGTCGCGTCGTGCGGCCGGGCGGCGTTGTCGCAGCCGCCGTTTGGGATCATCTCGGCGGGATGTCGGGGATGCGCATGATGTTGGACACCCTCGCTGCGCAGGACGAGCAGGCGCGAAGCCTGCGCGCTCATTACTGCTTCCAGCCCATGATGAGGCCCGACGAAATGCGGCAGACCTTCACGGCGCAGGGCCTCGAGAGCGTCGAACAGACCTCGCTTATGATCAGGATGGATTACGCGAATTTCGCTGACTACTGGGACCCGTTCGCCGCCGGGGAGGGGCCGCTCGGCAAATATGTGGCGGGGCTCGATCCGGCGTCCCGGGCAAAGGCCGGAGAAGCCGTCAGGGCCGCCTATGAGGCCGGCCAACCAGATGGTCCGCGCTCATTTGCGGCGGTCGCCTGGGCCTGCCGGGGGGTGGTTCCCGGCGGTGGATAAGGACCACCGGCATAGGCCTCGATCAGCTGTTAGCTTGGCCGCCGCAACACCGCCCGAGGCCAGAAAGCCCTGGGATGGCGCACGCCAGACCTGGCCTGATTTGCGCGGCTGTAGCAGCTGACTGAAGGGTAGTCCGGGCGCATCCCGGTTTCGCACGTGGCTCGGAAATGTTCAGGCAGCCCGATGCCGCTGAATACTGCGTCCAGAATGAATTCTGCGGGCAGGATCTTCTAGAATTTGCTTGCACCGCGAGCGGGCACCCCCGACAAATGAGGATGAGAGTCCTCTCGTTCGCCACCGTTCAGCGACTTGCTCCTGAAACGGGTTTTGGGAAAGGGGATCAAGATGTTGGACCGCTTCGTTGAGTCCGTTCTGAACGTCGCCGCAGTCGTCGCCGGGTGGTTTGTGCCTCCGGGCGCACACAAGTTCGGACTGATCCAGATGGGCGTTTCACTCCTGCTGGTCACCGCCCTGATTGCGCTTGTCGCGTTCTGGCGGCACGCACGAAGTCGGCGGCGACACGCGCGCGACGATGCACAAGGCTGACCTGCTCGAGCCTAACGCGTGGCTCCCATGACCAAGGCTCCGAGCTTATGAGACCGGAGCCTCGACCATTCCGGAGAGCCGCCTGCCGGCCCTCCGCCTATTCAGCGGGAAGATTATCCCGTGGGAGCGAGCCTACCAGCGCTCATAATGGTGCCGGCGGTAGCCATGTGCAGGCGCCCAGGGCGGCGGACCACCATGGCGACGGCCATAACCATAGCCGTAGCCGTGACTATAGCCATCGCGGCGGCCGTAATATCGCTGCCGATCCATGTTGCCCTGGATGATCATCAAGCGTTCCCGCTTCGCCTCGGTCATGGCGAACGCCAACGGTTGCTTGTCGAGCTGCTGCGCAATCGAGGGCGCGATCGCTTCGCTGGCGTGAGCTGCGGGCGCGAGGCCGGCCATGGTTGCGGCCGCGCCCAAGACGATAGTGGCTGTGATCAAGAACCGACGCATCGGGGTTCTCCTTCTTTCCTCCCGGCGATTAAAGCCTTCCGAGAGGGAACGCAGGATGAACGGAATTGTTCGGCTCTGTTCAGGAAGCGCCCATCAGACGAAGCTCCTTGTGAGATAAGGAGAGCGCCATCTCTGCTGCGATCAACCCGCGCACTGCCACGGTTCTTTCCTCGAATACCCGAAAGCACGCGCGACCTGAGCTTTCGCCAGGGGGCTGGATGTCCACAGCGTGGAAACGGACCCGCAACAGATCGGCTGCCCTAACGCGACATGATTCCGATCAGGATCGGCCCCCAGGCCGTGAGCAGGATATTGCCGATGGCATAGGGCACTGTGTAACCCAGCGCCGGAATGCTGCTCTGGGCCTCATCCTGGATGGCCCTGAGCGCCGCCGTGATGGTGCCGGCCCCGGCGCAGGCGCCGAGCACGATGAGCGGGTCCATCTTAAGGACGTAGCGCCCGAACAGAATGCCGATGGTATGCGGCAGCAGCGCGGAGACGAGGCCGACCAGGATCAGGCTGACGCCGGTCGCCTTCAGGCCCGAGACGAAACTTGGGCCGGCGCCGAGCCCGACGATGCCGATGAACATGCAGAGCCCGACCGTATCGAAGATCCAGATCGCCGGCTCGGGAATGCGGCCGTAGAAGGGGTAGACCGAGCGCAGCCAGCCGAAGACGAGCCCCATGAAGAGCGCACCGCCGCTGGCGGTCAGTGTCAGTGGCACGCCCCAGACGACCAGTGTCAGCAGACCGAACAAGCCGCCCAGGAAGATCCCGAAGCCGACGAAGACCATGTCGGTGGCCGAAGTGCGGCGGTCGGGATAGCCGAGCTCGGTCGCGGCCCGCTCGACTTCCGGCAGCGGCCCGACCAACGACATGACGTCACCACGATTGACGCGTGTCGTCGGCTCGATCGGCATCTCAATGCCCGAGCGTGTCAGCTTGGACAGGAAGACCCCCCGCGCGAACTCCGCTTCGACCAGTTCCGCCAACGATTTCTCGTCGATGCCGCGGGCTGTCACGATGACGTTGAGCGCCTCGAGCGGAATGTCGAGCAGTTCGGGGTCGCTCACCTCGGGGCCGATCAGGTCGCCGCGGGCGGCGTGAACCTCATGGCGCGCCATAATGGCAATAATGTCGCCGGCCTGGATCCTGCGATCCGAAGCGTGGCCGAACAGCACGACACCGCTGCGAACGCGCAGGATGAAGGCACGGGTCTCCTTRATGAGCGCTTCGATCTCGGTGATCGTCTTGTTGGTCAGAACCGGGTTTTCGACGCGATAGGCGCGAACGTCGAACAAGCGGGCAGCGGAGGTGACGCCCTCCACATCGGCGCCCGGACCGGCCTTGTCCGCGCGCTGTGCCGCGATCTCGCGAAGGTTGATACCCATGAGCTTGGGCCCGACCTTCGGCAGGAACCAGACCAGGGCCGCCGTCCCGACCAGGTAGGTGACGGCGTAGGCGACGGGAATATTGTTGATGAGCGCGGTCCGCTCCGCCTGCGGAAGATTCAGCCGCTGGATCGCTTCGCCCGCCGTTMCGATGACGGTCGACTCGGAGAACGCCCCGGCAAGAAGCCCGGCCGCCGTGCCCATGTCGAAGTTCAGCAATCTCGCGAAGCCGAGCGCCACGAGCAGGCATGTGACGCACAGAACCACCGTCAGTGCCATTTGTGGAAGCGCGTCTCGCTTCAGGGCGCGAAAGAACTGCGGGCCGACCTTGTAACCGGTCGTGAAGAGGAAGAGGTCGAAGAAGACCGTCTTCACGGCCGGGGGCACCTTGACGTCGAGCTGGCCGACCAGGACGCCCGCCAGCAGGCAGCCGACGACGACGCCGAGGCTGAAGCCTCCGATCTTCGCCTTGCCGATCAGGAAGCCGAGAGCGATCGTCAGGAAGATGGCGAGCTCGGGATTGTTGCGCAGGGCTTCGACGACGTAGTTCATGCTTTGCCTCGCAGCATTGAACTCGGACATGCGATCAAGTCGTGACTGATCGAATGTCCGATGGTTGCCGAACGCAGGAAATCACCTGCCCACACCTTCACTCCTGCCGCTCTCGCGCGTCAGGGCTTTTTGGCGAGAGCGAGATTGTAGGCATCGAAGGCCTGGCGGTAGCCACGCGCCACCGCGCGG
>NZ_JBFTLD010000250.1:0-10235 GCF_056396265.1 Allobosea sp. 05T422_2
GATCACGCTCTTCGAGAGCTTTGGGCAGGAGGTTTTTCTCAACCAGGATGATTTTCTGTTCGGCCCGGCGCCCGCGCCGTTCTCGACCGATCCGCTGTTTATCTAAGGCATCGGCCCGAAAAGTGGTTTCCGGTTTTCGGGCCAGCCGATGCCGGCAGCAAAGGTTCATCGGCCCGAAAAGTGGTTTCCGGTTTTCGGGCCAGCCGATGCCGGCAGCAAAGGTTCATCGGCCCGAAAAGTGGTTTCCGGTTTTCGGGACAGCCGATGCTGGCACGGGAAGTCCGATGGCCTGGCAGGTTCGGACACAGACGGACTGACGCAGAAGGGAGCGCGCTGCGGGGCGCTCCCTGTTTTTYGACGGTGTTCCTTCCAACCAGAGACCCGGCTGCGAGTGCACTCATCAAACATACTTGATAATAATCGTATATGGTGATAATATCACCATATGAAATCATATCAATGCCGAATGGCCCGTGCGGCCCTGAACTGGAGCATGCCCGAGCTGGCGCAGAAGGCCGGTGTCGGCGTCAATACCGTCAACCGTTTCGAGGCGGGCCAGGATGCAAGGATGAGCAGCGTCGAGAAGATGCAGGCCGCCTTGTCCGAAGCCGGCGTCATCTTCATCGCCGAGAATGGCGAGGGGGCCGGCGTGCGGCTGCGGAAGGGCTTTGTGCCCACAACTGTCCCGACAGCGTCACATGCCTCGCTCAAGGTCAGCGCCAGCACGGTGCGGGCCCGCGCCGCACGCGCGGCGGACCACGCCATGAGCGAGATGGACGCAAGCACGGCAGAGAAGACGGAACGCCGCGAGCGATTGACCAACGAGCCTGACGTCGTCAGGAAAGCCCGCAGCAAGAGCAGGGACGCATCATGAACCACGACAGACCGCGCCGGCCGACCAGCGCCCGCGACCAGGCCGAAGCCCTGTTCAAGCCGGCCGCGCCGAAAGCGCCACCCGTKATCGAGAAGCGGCCGGCGCTTCCCGGCGCCAAGGAGATGGTGACGCTGCGGATCGACCGCGATGTCCTCGATCATTTCCAGAGCGGCGGACCAGGCTGGCAGGACCGCGTCAACGACGCGCTGCGCCAGGCCGCGGGCCTCGTCGGCGATGACACGCTGAAGACCGAGGATCTCAACTCGTCGAATGACGGCTGAGACGAGCGGCGACGGGCCGCGCCGCCCGAGCATGCTGCGAACAAGCGGCAACGGTCTTTCGCACTGAGCATGCCCTGAACCATTGGTGTCGATCATGTTTTCTGCATTTTGACGATTTCGTCCAAATGCGGCGTGATCTAACGATCTGTGATTGCTTCGGCTTTCCCGAAAACCGCAATCCACTTTTCGGGCCGATGCTTTAGGTCTTGTTCTTGAGACCGTGCAGGCGGATGATTTCGGCGCGAAGCTTGGCCACCGCCGCCTCGCCGCGGACGCCCTTGATGCCGCGCTCTTCGCGATCGGTCGAGCCGGGAACGCCATCGAGGAAGGTGTTGCGCTTCGCGGTCGGCATCGCCAGCAGATAGGCGATCTCGCATTCGTGCCGCCACTCTTCCGACGAGGTCGAGACTTCGCGCCCGGCGAGATGGGACCAGGCGAAGGAAGGGGCAGGGGCAGACAAGGCGAATCTCCTGAAGTGACAGAGTAGCCTTTGTCATTCCCGTAGCGCCGTGACGAGCCGAACGTCGCGGCATCCTCACATGTTTCTGTCCAACTGCCGGTTCAGCGGCCGCATCCGCATTCGGTTCGCCACCGCGATGGAAACCTGGAATCCCGAGCCCGACCTGGGCTCATGACGTCTGGCGCTGCGGCTGTTTCCTGTTCGCACGTCGCTCGCTATTACGGCGCCTCGCGCCTGTGCCCTGCCAGCCGCCGAGCATGTCGAAGACCTCCAGCCCATCCCACGCTTCGTCCTCCTGCGCGCGGCGTTTCGCCAGCGTCACGAGCGCCCAGGCCTTGCGTAGGACCCGGCCCAGAGCGGAAGGCTGCGTCGGCGCGTAATGCGCCCCCGGCGCTCCGCCGTCTTGCGGTCTTTGCATGAAATCGTCGCGCCCCACCCGGTGCTTGTTGCTTGGGCCTTCTTGCCGAAGGCCGGCTTTGATTGTCTTCGGGCAGATCGTCGCGATTTCCAGGGCCAGCCGGAAGGTTTCAGATCTCATCCGCAACGCTCGATCCGCGATATCGATCGCGCTGTCACGGCCCCGAACCGGGAGGAGCCGTGCATTGGGACGTCCARTCATCAAGATGAGATCGGCGGGCAAGGTGCGGCGTCGCCCGCTCCTGTAGAGCTTGAGGGCAGTTCGACGCCGGGAGGCCAGGGGGGCGCCGCTGATGGGAGTTCAGACCCAGAATCGCCGGTTCAGACGCGCGATGAGCGCTCTCGTCCTGCTCCCGCCCACGCTCGGGTGCGAGCGGAGGCGAGCCAGGCCTCGGCCGTCGACCCCCCGGCTGCGATATCCTGCTCCGCCCAGGTCAGATATGCCAGATTGCCATGGGCGTGCAGGCTCGAGGCCTGAGCCGCGCTTGGGCTCATGCCATAGCGCTTCCGGAACGCACGGCTGAAATGGGCCTCGCTGCGAAATCCGTGCTGATGCGCGATCGCCGATATCTTCAGCCTTCCCGCAGACCTGATCATCACCTGCAGGCTGGCGCTCAGCCGGATCCCGACCAGCCAGCGCCGCACGCCGCCATGGGCCTCGAACGACCGGAACAGTTTCGAGCGCGAGACGCCCAGCGCGGCCATCAGGTCGTCTGGGCCGAAATCCGGGTCGGACAGCCTGCCTCGGGCCAGCCGATGAGCGCGATCGAAGAGCGGAACATCCTCGCGTTCCTTTCTCGGCCCGCCGGAGGGAAGGGCGGTTGCGGCAAAGCGCAGGATGCCGTCGACGGCCGACTGCGCCTGGTCGACGCTGAGCCCGTCGATATGCTCCACCAGGGCCCGGATCAGGGTGCCGAGAAGCTTGCCCGCACTGCTTTGGGCCGTCAGCACCATGCCATGCACATCGCCCTGAAGCCCGGCCGGCGCGCTGGCCCTGTCGAAGGTGAGCGTGATCCCCTCATAGCCGGGCGTACGGGATTCATAGGGCAGCGAATAGTCGACGGCGACGACATCGCCTGGACCATGGCTGCGCTTGCGACCGTCATAATCGGCGACTGCGCTTCCGCGTGTCAGCACATAGAGCGACATCTGGGAGATCGGCCGGTCGTCAATGACGCGCTGGCTCCGGGACATGGACATCGCCGATCCGCCATTGATCTGCACGAAGGCCTCGGGGAGCTGCCAGGAGCGGCCGTGGAAATCGAACTGGGCCGGGTCTGCATCGGCCGGTATGGCGCAGTCGACCAGGCGCGACAGCGCCGTCTTCCAGGCCGCGAAACACTCCATGCCCGGGGGGAACGGCCAGGCAATGCTGCGCGAGGCGCATGTCTGCGAATGGGTCTCGGGCCTGGGCAGAGGCGCCGGCCAGGGGCGTCCCGCGACAGGGCGGCCGATCGCGCCGCCAGATGCCGAAGCCTGTGAGAATGGGGACGGGGCGATCTGCGCTGCGCTGGGTCGATTTGAGATAGTCATATGTCCCCCCGCGGTTCCCCGTTGGCCCATCGCTGGGAACGAGGCGCTTTGGGAGAACTCTAGTCGAGGCGGCGTATTTACCGGCGTTAATCCGGCGTTACACGACCGTTAATCTTGCGCGCCGCACCTTCAGGCCGTGCGGGATGTGACTTTCGAGAGACTGTTGGCAGCCAGCCCCTGCTGTCGTGGCGACGGCCCGGCCGACCAGTGGGGCATCGGGCCGGGACCTGCTGGCGATCACCCAGCCGTCAGCATCTCGGGCTTGATCGGCAGCTTGCGGAGCCGGATGCCGGTTGCCGCATGGACCGCATTCAGCACCGCGGGCGCGAGCGCCGACGTGCCGGGCTCGCCAAGCCCGCCGGGCGCCTCGCTGCTCGCCACGATCTCGACCTCGATCGTCGGGGCCGCATCGATGCGGAGCATCTGGTAGGTGTCGAAATTGGTCTGCTCCACCCTGCCATCCTTGAGGGTGATCTCGCCGTACAAGGCCGCGGTGATGCCGAAGACGACGCCGCTTTCGATCTGCGCCGCGATGGTGTTGGGATTGACGGCGACCCCGCAATCGACGACCGCGACGACGCGGTCGACATGGACATCGCCGCTCTTCGAGACCGTCACCTCGGCGACCTCGGCGAGATAGCTGCCGAAGGATTGCGACAAGGCGATGCCGCGCCCCTGGCGTGGCCCCAGCGGTTTGGCCCATCCTGCCTTCTGCGCGGCACGTTCCAGCACATGGAGCGCACGCGGATTCCCAGCCAGAAGGGCGCGTCGATAGTCGAGCGGATCCTTCTTCGCGGCCGCGGCGAGTTCGTCGATGAAGCTCTCGACCACATAGACATTATGGGTCGGACCGACGCCGCGCCAGAATGCGGTCGGAATTCCCGGGGGTTCGACCCGGACATAATCGACATGCATGTTCGCGATTGCGTAGGGGATTTCGGCTGCGCCTTCCACCGCGTCGGGATCGACGCCGTCCTTGACGGCCGACGGGAAGTAGCGGGCCATGATCGACGAGCCGGCGATGCGGTGGCTCCAGGCGACCGGCATGCCCCGGGCATCGAGCCCGGCACTGATCCGGTCGTAGTAATAGGGCCGGTACATGTCGTGCTGGATGTCCTCTTCCCGGCTCCAGACAACCTTGACCGGGCCCTTGGATTGCTTGGCGATGAGCGCCGCCTGGGCGATGAAATCGACTTCGAGCCGGCGCCCGAAGCCGCCGCCGAGCAGGTGGTTGTGAATCCGCACCTGCTCCGGCTTCAGTCCGAGATGTTTCGAAACGACGAGCTGGGCGATATCGGGAACCTGCGAGCCGACCCAGATATCGCAGCCGTCGCTCGTGACCTCGGCGGTACAGTTGATCGGCTCCATCGTGGCATGGGCCAGGAACGGGGCCTCGTAGATCGCCGCGACCCTGGTCGCCGCCTTGGCGAGGGCGGCAGTCACGTCACCTTCGCTTGTGGCAACGGCGCCGGGGCTTTCCGAAGCCGTTGCGAGGGCGGCCACGATGTCGGCCATCGAGGTGGCCGCATGCGGTCCATCGTCGAACCTGACAGCGCAGGCCTCCAGGCCCTGCTTCGCCGCCCAATAGTGATCGGCGATGACGGCGATGGCGTTGTCGAGCTTCGCGACCTGATGGACGCCCGGAACCTTGAGCGCTGCCGCCTCATCGAAGGATGCGACCGTGCCGCCGAACACCGGAGAGGCGGAGACGGTGGCGACCTTCATGCCGGGCAACCTGACGTCGATGCCGTAGATCGCCGTGCCGTTGACCTTGGCCGAGGCATCGAGCCGCTTGGCCGGCGTGCCGATGATCCGGAAGCTGCCGGGGTCCTTGAGCGTGACATCGCTCGGGACAGTAAGCTTGGCCGCGGCGTCCACGAGCTCGCCATAGCCGATCCGGCGGCTGCTCGCGGCGTGGACGACATAGCCCGGCTGCGTCGTCAGACTGCCTGCATCCACATTCAGCCTGGTCGCGGCTGCGGCAATCAGCATCTTTCGCGCGGCCGCACCGGCCTGGCGCAGCGGCAGATAGAATGCGCGGATCGAGGTCGAGCCGCCCGTCATCTGCACGCCGGAGATCAGGGGATTGCCGTAGAGCTTTGCATTCGCTGGGGCGGGCTCGACCGCGACATTGCTCATGTCGACGTCGAGCTCCTCGGCGACCAGCATCGGCAGCGAGGTGTAGGTGCCCTGACCCATCTCGATCATCGGGGAGATGACGGTCACCTTTCCCATGCGGTCGATGCGGATGAAGGCCCCGGGCGCAAAGGGTTTCGCTTGCGCGGGATCGGCTGGCTGGGCACCCACCTGCAAGGGCCCACCGATCATCAATCCGCCGCCGACGGCAGCGCTGGCATGGAGGAATGCCCGACGCGAAACGACGTGATCCCCGAGATTCTCTGCATGTGCCATGGCTCTGGCCCTCACCGCGCGCCAGCGATGGCCGCGGCCTGTTTGATGGCTTCGCGAATGCGCAAATAGGTGCCGCAGCGACAGATATTGCCGGACATGGCGGCGTCGATATCGGCGTCCGTGGGCTTTGGATTGCCGGCGAGGAGCGCGCTCGCCGACATGATCTGCCCGGATTGGCAGTAGCCGCATTGCACGACTTCCAGGTTCAACCAGGCCGCCTGGATCGCCTTGCCGGCTGGCGTCTCACTGATCGCCTCGATCGTCGTAACGGACTTGCCCGCGGCATCGCTGATCGCCGTGATGCAGGAGCGGGTCGGCTCGCCGTCGATATGAACGGTACAGGCGCCACATTGGGCGATCCCGCACCCGAATTTGGTTCCGGTCATGCCGAGAATATCCCGGATTACCCAGAGCAGCGGCATGTCGTCGGGGGCATCAACCGCGAGGGAGTGGCCGTTTATGGTGAGATCATGCATCGCGCATCCTCCTCGGCCTGCCCTGGTCGTGCTGATGAAGCTGTCTATCCGGCACCACACCGCCGGGAATGCCAATTTCGGGGGCTCGGAAGTCCGCGGCCGGAACCACCGCTGGAGCCATCGGCACGCATGGCGGTCTCCCCAGCGCGTTGGCAAATCGTTGGCTGATCAGAGGCACGGGACGGAGCATGATATTCGCCGATCGGGCGTCATCGCAGGACGGACTGCGCCCCCAAAACATGGCGGGAGTATGGAAGGGGAAGGGTGGGCGGCGGCACCGGGACTCCGCCCCTGCGAGCAGGTCCCAGTGCGGCGTCGCTCATGGACCGGCCTGGCGTCCGCTCCCGTCCCCTGGCTGGCCTTCGACGCTGCGCGCTTGCGCCCCGCTCCCGGGCGATACGGAACCAGCGCCTCACCCCGGCAGTTCCGTTTCGACACGCAACGGAGGAGTGAGCCCCATGAGACCCGTCGACGTGATCGCAAAATACGCCGGCGTCGAGATCGGCGTGCTGCTCCGTGCGCGTGACAAATATGCCGGCGAAGCCGAGACTGTCTACTGGATGGATTATCCATCGATCGAACACGCCCTGGAGGCCGTCGCAGAGGACCTGTTCGAAGGACGGGTGGAACAGATCACCGCCGATGGCCAGCCGCTGACCCAGGAAGAAGTGAGTACATTGACCCATTAGGGCGGCGCCGGGCGAGCCCTTCGCGGCGCTGACCGAACCAGGCGGGAATCACCGGCATGGCAGCGCATACCGGCTCGCACAGGGTGATCTACGCCGCCCTCGCTGGAAATCTGCTGATCGCCGTGACGAAGTTCGGGGCGGCCGCCTATACCGGCAGCTCGGCGATGCTGTCCGAGGGCATTCATTCCCTGGTCGACACCGGCAATGGCCTGCTCCTGCTCTATGGCCTGAGGCGCGCGGCGCGCCCGCCTGACGCCTTGCATCAGCTCGGCCACGGTCGCGAACTTTATTTCTGGAGCTTCATCGTCGCCCTGATGGTCTTTGCCGTCGGAGCCGGCGTGTCCTTCTACGAGGGTGTTCTTCACATCCTCGAGCCCCACCACGCGACAAATCTCCTGGTGAACTACGTCGTGCTCGGGCTGTCGCTCGTCTTCGAGGGCTATTCCTGGCGCGTCGCACTCAAGGAATTCCGCAAGACCAAAGGTAGGCTCGGCTACCTCGATGCGGTCCGTCAGAGCAAGGATCCGACCGTCTTCTCCGTTCTCTTCGAGGATTCCGCGGCAGTGATCGGCCTTGCCATCGCATTCGTCGGCATCACGGCGGCCGCATGGTTCGATCAGCCGATCCTGGATGGCGTCGCCTCGCTCGGCATCGCGGCCGTTCTGGGAACCACCGCCATCTTTCTCGCCCGTGAAAGCAAGGCACTGCTGCTCGGCGAGGCCGCCATTCCGGAGGTTCAGCGCGCCATCCTGGAGATCGTCCGTGCCGACGAAGAGGTCAGGACGGTCAATGGCATGACGACGGTCCATCTCGGTCCCAACGAGATCGTCGTCGCGCTGAGCCTCGAGTTCGAGGATGATCTGACCACGAGCGGGATCGAGGCGAGCGTCGAACGGATCGAAAGACAAATCCGGGCGACCGAACCCGCCGTGACCTCGGTCTTCATCAAGCCCAAGGCCGCAGCCAGGCGGGTCTGAAGCGCCGGACGCGCCCGCCCGTCAGTGCGGCTGCGAGGCAGGCGGCCCATAGCGCAGCACGGCTGCCTTGAGCCTGCGCAATTCTATCGTTCTGATCGGGCTTGGTGGCTTGCTTTCAAGCTGGCCGATCCGCTCGCAGATCAAGCGGAACTCGCGATCGGTCCGGATGGCGAGCAGGACAGGAATCTCGGGCATAGGCGAGGCCTCCGGCGTGGCTGCATCCCCAGAACGAGGGCAGTGTGCAGCCATCKATCCCTTCCTGGCAACCCTTCGAAATTGCCTGCCGGAACAGCACGGGGCGCGGCTCGTCCKAGAGCGCGGGGCGCCATTCCGGCTTCGCTGGCGATGCTGCAAGGGGGCTTCCCAGGCAACCACCTGGATTGGCTCCCGGGAAGGCCGGTGCCGTGGCAGCGAGAGGGCCGAAAGGGCAGGGAACATGCGCGCCGCCCAATCGTTGAATCCAGGTTGTTCCGTTGATCCAGATCGTTGCGTTGCGGTGTCGAAGATGGGTGTTCTGCCGAAAGCGTATCATCCGAGATGGCGGCCCAGCTGGTCGTTCGGTCGCAAGGCGATCCTGCCGGCACGCCCGCGCTCGATCGCGGCCATGCCGACCGAACTCTATCGCGAGCCCTGCGAGGACGGGGACGGCAACCGCTACACGGTGATTGTCTGGCGTCTTTACCCGGGCCTGAGCAGCACCTCCTATACGCTCGATACCGGCGCCCTGGTGAACTATGTCGACGGGCGCAGTTTCGAGATCGCCAGGACAGGGGTGATTATCACCCGGCTGGATTGCCTGTAGGCTCGGGATGCGTGACGGTCCCGCGCGGGGGCCGCCGCCGCCGGGGGCGTTCAGCCAGCCTGTGACGCCACGAAGGTAGAAAAGCCGGCCAGAAATCCGCGCAAGCGATCCCGGGTGGCGGGGTCGCTCAGTTCACCCGCTTCATCGAACAGATTCTGCGCGCGCGAGACCAGCATGCGCCCCTCGAACCAGGGACGGGTGCCGAGCGTCCGCAGCACCGGCAGCCAGGCCTCCTGCGCGAGCACGGTGCCGAAACCACCCATCGAGGCTCCCAGAAACGCGACGGGGCGGCCACCAAAGAGCGGGCCGATATCGCTCGCCGGGCGCGATAGCCAGTCGATCGCGTTCTTCAGCACGCCGGGGATCGAGTTGTTGTATTCCGGCGTGAACAGGATCAGCCCGTCAGCCTGGGCGAGTTGCCGCTTCAGGACCTGAACGGCGGGCGGAATGCCGGTCTCGGCCTCGTCATCGGCGTTGTAGAGCGGGATACCGGCAATGGTGCCCTCGACCAGCTCCGCCCCGTCAGGCATCGACGCCCGGGCCGCCCGCAGCAAGGCGCTGTTGTACGAGCCGCGTCGCAGGCTCCCTGAAACCCCGAGAATGCTGACCATTGCCTGTTTCCCTTGGCTTGTGCGGCGGCGGATATCCGAAGCGCCGGGAATACCGGTTGCCGGCACCGGCGGCCAGCATGGCAGCTTCATGGCCCGCCAGCTGAATGTCGATCTCTCCCGGTCGGCCGGTCGTCACATGCGGCGCGATCGGGGGGGCGGCCAGGCCCATGCGCCAGCTATTCGGGGGCGGGGTCGAGGAAGGGCGCCGATGGCCGCCCGATGAGGGCCTGTTCCAACGGAGCGGCGCATCACATCTGCCGGGGTTGAATCGACCTTACGGCGCCATGGCCCGTAGGCAAGGTGCCTTGAAGCAGGGCCGGCTCGCGCCATCGGAGCTATCGGTCGAGCGCGGCAGGGATGTAGGTCTCGGCCCGCTCAAACCACGCGAGACGCACCATGCAGCTGCAGCCGACGACCCCGATCACGCCCCGTGGCATCGAACTCAACCTGGCTGCTGCCCGCCCCTTCGAGGCCATGCAGGAAGCCCGGAGCCTGCTGAGAACGGCGCGGCTCGTCGCCCTGGCAACGCTCGATCCGCAAAGCGGCTATCCCTATACGATGGCGACCAACCTGGCGGTCGAGCCGGACGGCACTCCGTTCTTCTTCGTCGCGAGGCTCGCCGTTCACGCTCGGAATATCGAAGCCGACAACCGTGTCTCGCTCGGGCTCGCCGAAGCCGGCGCTCCGGATGCGCTCACGCGCC
>NZ_JBFTLD010000251.1:0-10107 GCF_056396265.1 Allobosea sp. 05T422_2
GTCGAACTGTCCGAGCTCGTATGTGATGAAGATCACATACGAGCTCGGGTTTTTCAGGTGACACGGACGGGTGAKACTGAGCGGCTGAGCCTGCCTGGAATCCTGGCTACATCCTCGAGCGGGAGAGATTGCAATGTCAGGCCGGTMGCTCCAAAGGCCTCTGCTCTTGCCCTTGTTCTCGTTTGCATGCGTCGCCTTGGTGGCGGCGACCTCTGCGATCGCGGCGGACGCCCCGCAGCACAGGACATTTCAATCGCGGACCTGCCCGGTCTGGGACAAGGACCTGCATCATCTGCTCGACTGGAGCGAGGCGTTCAGCATCCACACGCCTGAACTGCGCCTGAGCATTCGCGCAGAAGCCCTCAAGCTTCGCGAGAGATGCCTGCGCGATCTCAGCATGGCCTCGCTCAATCGCTACGTCATGCTGATGAAGCTGCTTTACGATGACGAAGCGGACGAGGTGGAATCCTACAATTGAGACGCTAAGGACGCTGGAGGCGAAATACCTCCCTGGGCGCGCGCGGCATGTCCCTGGCGCGAATCGCTCGAGACGTCGCCGCCGGGGCGCCGACCGAAGGCGAGAAGGACCGCGCGGCGGGAGATTGACCTACATCACACTGTCATATGTGGGGAGCGTCGATCCCTGGCCAACAGGGACCACAACCATGCGCCATATAGCATTCGCTCTTCTGACAGCCGCCACGCTGGCTTTCTCTCCCGCCCATGCCGAGGATGCGAAACCCTTCGCGACCGGCAAGACGATCGACCTCACAGCCGTCCTGAAGCCGCCCCCGGCGCCGGACTCCGTCCAGACGAAGGCCGAGATCGGCGAGGTCCTCACCATTCAGGTTACGCGCACGCCGCAGATGGAAGCGCTGGCCCAGGCCGATGCCGTCGAGGATGTCTGGCGCTTCGCCGACGTGATGGGCCCGGCCTTCAAGACTGAGGCGCTGCCCGTCTTTTCGGCCTTCTTCGATCGGATCGTCGCGACCGAGGGCGCGGTGGTCGATCCGGCCAAGGACAGCTGGAAGCGGCCGCGGCCGCATCAGGCGAGCCCGCTGGTCAAGCCTGTGGTGAAGGTCTCGAATTCCGGCGCCTATCCCTCCGGCCACACCACCGTCGGGACCTTGATGGGCATCGTGCTGTCGAACATGGTTCCGGAAAAGCGCACCGAGATCATGGCCAGGGCCTGGATCTATGGCTGGAACCGCGTGATCGGCGGAATCCATTATCGCTCCGATATCGACGCCGGCCGCATCGCAGGCTCGGTTATCGCTGCGCGCATCATGGAGCAGCAGGACTTCCAGACCGAGTTCGCCGCCGCCAAGGCGGAGCTGCGCAAGGTGCTCGGCCTCTGAGCGATCAGCGAGAGACGGGTTCGGCGGCGGGTCTCTCCCCTTCCGAACCCGCGCCAGCCGATCGGCCAGCAGACGAAGCCGTCACAGCGCCATCCAAGAAGAGCGCCAGCAGCGCGGCATCAAGCTGCCTTACGATGCCGAAGCGGACGATGTGGGATTCAACGATTGAGACGGCGCCGATCTGGCTCCGTCCTGGCGACCGGCATCGCTGCGTGCCGCGTCCCGCTCGGCCGGCACGACGACTCACTCCAGTGGATCATGCTCCATCGCGCGCACGACGATCGACCAGGCAGCGCTGTTCCATCCAGCTCCCCTCCTCGTCGTTCTGGCCAACTCGGCGCCCACGAGCATCGGGTTGACGACCGGCCCTTCAAGCAGTCGCCAGACCTCGTACATCTCGCGCCACAGCGTTTGAGAACTGCTCTCGGGACCTGGTACGCTGCGACGGATCAGCTTGACCACCAGCGACCATAGTTCGTTGATCACGACGAGGGTGTAGATGCCCAACAGCCATATGCCGGTTGTTGTCCAATCAAAGTGGAAGGCCGCCCCTATCCCCAACAGAGGCACAACGATAAAAAAGGCGGCAGACGCCAATTGCAGCTGGAAGTCGGCCTTCCATTCGAGCTTCCGGAGCTTCTCGAGGTTGCCGCGGGCCCTCAAATAGCGACCCCGGCGCCATGGATCCCCCGGTTCTTCTGCTTTCTTCACCGCTTCCCCGAACCTAGACAGTTCGTGCGTCACGATCGCATCGACGAGCATCCAATCGAGGACAGGGTGCCGCATCCACGGTTGCGCCAGATAGTCTGCGACGCAGCTGTTGAACTGGTCCTCGCGGAGCCAGGTCTGATAGCGGCTTTCGTAGCCCTCCACGTATCCGCGGCCCGGATCGCGCCGCTGCCACATCACACGCTCGGCAGCCTTCCGGGCCTGGTCTTCAGCCGGGCTGCCCCACCACTGATGTTTGCCGTCGCTCAGCGCCGCCTGCGCCCTCCTGAGGACTGTGTATGACTGATGGAGACGGTCCGAGTATGCCGAGCCGTCGCCGCCTGTCTTGATCGTTTCGGCAAGCGCCGGATGGCGAGCTGTGTCATGAGCCAGCGCATCTGATGCGCGTCGAAGTCCTCCCCGGGCGAAAGGCGGATGTCGATCCATCGCGTTGTGTAGGCGATTGCCTCCGGCACCGACAGCGCTTCGCCCCGGCCGGACGGGATCGGCACGGGCCTATATTGCGGCAGGATGTCAGCGCTCAAGTCGTTGCACCAAATCCGGGGCGACGCCGACCGTGGTCGGCGGCAGCATGTTGACGCCGCGCTCGCGGGCGACTGATCTCAACTCGCGCGGCGCCATGCCGAAACGCTCCTTGAAGGTGCGGCTGAACTGCGCCTCGCTGCGGAAGCCGAAGGAAAATGCGATGGCGCCCAGCGTCTCGCCGGCGCGATCGTCGCCGTTGATCGCCTCGTAGCAACGCTGCAGCCGGCGTACCGCTTCCGCACCCGCAAGCATCTCCTCGCTCTGCGCGACGAACGCGGCCGCCTCATCGACAGTCATCAGCCGCCCTTGCCCGCTTTTTGCGTCGCCGGATCTGCTTCGCCGCACGCAGTATCAAGAGATTGCAGACGCGGCGTCAAGTACACCGAAATGTCCCACATTGGACTTCGTCAGCTTTGCTACGACGGTCCTCGGCGCGGCGAAACTGCCGGGGTTTCATGCGCGACCATCTGCACCGTGCCTTGCGCCGGATGACGGCCCGGATCGAGCACGCACTCGAACGGCGCCGGGCTTGAGGCCGGGCTCGGCGTGGTGATGGCGATTGCGATTGTCCCGC
Organism: Allobosea sp. 05T422_2; assembly: GCF_056396265.1. Classification (NCBI taxonomy): domain Bacteria; kingdom Pseudomonadati; phylum Pseudomonadota; class Alphaproteobacteria; order Hyphomicrobiales; family Alloboseaceae; genus Allobosea; species Allobosea sp. 05T422_2. The sequence continues at coordinate 3,187 of NZ_JBFTLD010000251.1, forward strand.
CCGGGCGCAGCGGGAGGGACGATCGCGGATCTGGGTCAACACCGCCGGGGCGGCTCAAGCCCCCCACGAAGCCCCCGTCAGGACGGCTGGCCAGCAGGCGTTCCCTGGTGAAAGACCATCTGCCAGCGGCCGTCGATGAACCGCCAGATCGAGCTTCGCAGCGTGTGCCGCTCTTCCCGGCCATGGGCGACACGAAAGCTCAGATAGGTCAGCAGGACCACGTCGTCGGCCAGGGATCGGAGAACGAAATCCCTGGCTGCMGGCACCTCGACCGTCTGGGCATTGCCCTCGGCAAAACTTCGGATCACCTCGGTCTTGTCATGGACGCCGCCGGAGCGGCAGAATTCGACAAAACCATCCGCCAGAAGCCGATCAAGGGCTTCCGGAGAGGTTCGAACCGACGGCTTGAACAGCTCTTCCTCCAGCCCCCTGATCAGGTCGAGATCCTGTTTCACCGTGCCCTCCCCGCGCCGCCCTGCCCGACCGATGTCGCATTCACGAATGCCGAGATCTGTCCGGCGTCGCGGAGATAGACCACCGGGACATTGGCGGCCGTCGCGACCCGCTCGCGCTCGATATGCGGTCGCTTGTCCCTATCGAAGGCCCAGACATATCGGAGGAAGCCGAGGAATTCCGCATCCAGCTTTTCGGTGCAGCCATCGGGGAGATCCGGCCGCGGCCGGTTCAGGATGCAGCGCCAGAGGACGCGGGCCAGGCAGGTCGTCCGCGGGGTGTCGAGCCAGATGACGATATCGGCGCGCGGCAGCCTCAGTTCGAAGGTCTGGCGGGAGTAGTTGCCCTCGCAGATCCAGGCATCGCCGGACACGGCGTCCCGCACGCGATCCCGAAAGAGCCCGGGCTCGGCCTTTGTCCAGCCGGCTTCCCAGAACAGGCGGTCGAGATGCACGACCGGCAGCGCAAGGCGCTTGCCCAGTGCTCGCGCGAGCGTCGACTTGCCGCTGCCGGCATTCCCCAGGATCACGATCCGTCGCATCGGCGCAGGCCATTCCTCTCGTTTCGACCTGCTCATACACCAGCGCGTGGACTCATCAGCGCGCAGGCGCGAAGGCTGCGAATGGTCGTGGCCGTATCCACGGCTCGCATCACCTCCCCCATCACTGCAACGCCCACAGCACCAGCCTCGATGCAGAGTGGCGCGCGGTCGCAGGTGATGCCGCCAAGGGCCACGACCGGCAGCCCGATCGCTGCCCAGCGCCGCAGCACGGTCAGGCCCAGGGCCGGGCCATAGCCGGGCTTGCTCGCCGTCGTGAAGATCGGGCTTACCGTGACATAATCGGCGCCTGCCGCTGCTGCCGCCCGGACATCGGCCTCGTCATGCGCGGAAACGCCGATCAGCGCGGAGACGCCGAGCACGGCGCGGGCCGCGGAGATCGCCCCAGCCRATTGCAGATGGACGCCCCGTGCCCCGACCCGGGCGGCGAGATCAACATCACCGCCGATCGTCAGAACCGCATCCGCCATGCTCACGAGCTCATGCAGCTGCTGCGCCAGGCTGCGGCGTTCCGGCTGATCGAGATCGCGATCGCGCAGCCAGATCCAGCGTGCCCCGCCGGCGAGCGCCGCAGAGACAAGCTGCGGCAAAGGCTTCACGGCCTGATGCCGGTCGGTGACGACGAGCAGCCGGTCGGGCAGCCTGTTCACGACCCCACAAGCCCGAGCTGCGGGCTGGACGGCTGAGCCCGCCCACGCCGCGGAATGCGCCCCGCCAAGCGGGCGTTCCAGCCGGCCTCGACGGCGTGACGCATGGCGAGTGCCATTCGCACCGGATCATCGGCCTTGGCGACGGCGGTGTTGAGCAGAACCCCGCTCGCGCCGCATTCCATGGCGATCACCGCGTCGGAGGCCGTGCCGATGCCGGCATCAACGATCACGGGCACGGGCGAGCGGGCACAGATCAGCTCGAGATTGGCCGGATTGGCGACGCCCATGCCCGAGCCGATCAGCGACCCCATCGGCATCACGGCGGCGGCCCCGAGATCAGCCAGGCGAGCGCAAATCACCGGATCGTCGTTGCAATAGGGCAGGACGACGAAGCCCTTGTCGACGAGCTGGCGCGTCGCCTCCAGCAGCTCACCGACATCGGGATAGAGCGTCTCGCGATCGCCGATCACCTCGAGCTTGATCCAGTTGGTGCCAAGCGCCTCGCGTGCAAGCTCGGCGGTGAGGATGGCGTCGCGCGCGGTTTCGCAGCCTGCCGTGTTGGGCAGGAAGCGGCGGCCGGCAAGCAGGCGCACCGTGTCGGAGCCATGGCCCTGCAGCGAAATGCGACGCAGGGAGAGCGTGACAAGATCCGAACCGCTGGCCTCGATGGCATCGACCATGATGCGCTGGCTCGGATAGCCGGCCGTGCCAATGAGGAGCCGCGACGACAATGCCGTGCCCGCCATGGTGAGGGCCTCGATCGGAGTGCTCATGTCAGCCCCCTGCGAAGGCACGGATGATTTCGACGCGGTCGTTGCGCGACAGAGGCGTCTGCGCCCAGTCGACCTGCCGGACCACGGTGCCATTGAGCGCGATCGCGAAGCCCTGCGGACCCGGCAAGTCCATCTCGGCCGTCTCCTCCTGCCAAAGCGCCGCCAGATTCTCCGCTGCGCTATCGCGGTCCTTGCCATTGATGATGAGTTTCATGAGGTTGCCTCCAGACAGGGGGTGAAGCGCGCCTGGCCGAATGACGCGGCCGGACCCGTGATGCGATTCTCGACGAGGAGTTGCTCGATCGCGGCTGCCGTGACGGGGGCGAGCAGATAGCCGTTGCGGTGATGGCCGGTCGCAACGAGCAGGCCCGCTATCCCCGTCTCACCAAGGATCGGCGCATCGTCGATCGAGGTCGGGCGGAAGCCGGACCAGATCGCCTCGACCGGCATCTCCTCGATCGAGGGCAGTGCGCGCCGGGCGCCGTCGAGCAGGGCATAGACGCCGCCAGCGGTCACGCTGTCGTCGAAGCCGCGTTCTTCCATGGTGGCGCCGACGAGGAGAGTGCCGTCGCTCTTGGGAGCGAGATGCACCTGCTCGGTCCAGACGACACGCGCGAGCGTGCCGGTCTCGGGCGTGCTGCGCAGGGCGAGTGACTGACCCTTGAGCGGGCGGACGGGGATGTCGAGCCCCTGAAATCGGGTCCAGGCGCCGGCGGCCGCAATCACGATCGGGGCCTTGCAGAGCCCGCGCGGCGTCGAGACGCCGAGAGCGCGGCCGCCGGCCAGCTCCGGCTCGGCCTCGCAGGCTTCGACCAGGTGCCCTCCGGCCGCGAGACAGGAGCGTCGTAGCGCCGCCATGACGCGCGGCGGATCGACCTGATGGTCGGCCGGGCAGAGAATGCCGGCAACGACCGAGGGCCTCAGCCCGGGCTCGCGTTCGCGGCATTGCGCCCCGCTAAGCCATGCAGCCTCGACCTCGGCGCGCCGCTGCATGTCATGGCGGAAACGCAGGCGCTCGACCTCCTCACGCCCCAGCGCGACCAGCAGGACACCGTCCCGGCGATAGTCGACGCCGAGCCCGCTCTCGGCTTCGAGCTCGCGCGCAAAACCCGGCCAGAGCCTTTGGCTTTCGAGCGCCAGTGGCAGCTGCTCCTCGCCGCCCGGMTCCAGCTCGGCGGCCGCGGCCAGCATGCCGGTCGCGGCAAGGCTTGCCCCTTGCCCGATCGTGCCACGCTCGAAAACGGTCACATCGAGCCCGCGCCGGGCCAGCCGCCAGCCGATGGACAAACCGATCAGGCCGCCGCCAATGATGGCGATATCGGTGGCGGCCGGCGCCTCGCAGGCGACGGGCCCGGAAGCGTCGCCAGATCGGCGAAGGGTGGTGTGTGGCGGGCCTCGCATAGGCAAACTCCTCGCCCGCTCGGGGAAGGAGATCTGGCAGCCCTTCGGCTGCCGGCAAGTGCCGCGACGCTCCATCCCTCCGCCGGTATGAGCCGGATCAGGTTCGAAGGATTTCCGCGCGCCTCTCCGGGGAACACCCGGTCTGCCAGCGGTTTCTCAGCCCCTTGCCGGGGATCTCCTTGGATCCGCGCAGTCTGGAGCCGGGGCGGCAGCGAGGTCAAGGCCAATCAGACACGAACGCCGGGAGGACCCCGGCTGGCGGGCCAGGGGCCGGGAATCTTCGCCGGTCCAAGGCGCTGCTGAGGCACCTCGCCTKCCGCCATTCACCCGCGCTCCGCTTCCGCTGCCGGCACGCGCGGCCAGGCGGGCAGCTTCACGAGGGAGCGCTCCGCCGGCCATGCCAACAGCCTGCATTGTCCGTAGCGCCCAAAGCAGGCGCGACGGCGGAACGTTCCGGTCCATGAGCCGTTGGACCTCTACCGCCGCGACAAGAAGGCGGTTCAGGAGAAGCCCAGTGCCTACAGACGCGGAAAAGCCGGTTGTTCTCGTTGTCGACGACGAGCCGATCATCAGGATGTATGCGGCCTTGCTCGTCGAGGAGGCCGGTTACCTCGCCGTCGAGGCAGCGACCGCCGACGAGGCCCTGGCCATTCTCGAGCAACGCGACGATGTCCGCATCCTCTTCACCGATGTCGAGATGCCGGGCTCGCTGAACGGCCTGCAGCTGGTCGAGGTCGTGCGCGAGAAATGGCCGCCGATCGGGCTGATGGTGACCTCGGGCCATGTCCGGGTCGACCCTCAGAAATTGCCTGAGCGGGCCCGGTTCTTTCGAAAACCCTATACCGAGAGCGAGATCATCAGGACGCTGAAATCCTTGCCGGCCAGCGCCTAGGCGCGCCTGACCGAATGGGCGCGAAGGAAACGGCCGATCCCCGCGCCGGGGCGGGATCGGGGCAGAGCCCAGGAAACGGGCTTGAAACGGGCTTTCCGTGCCCGACGGAGGGCTTGCATCCTTCGTGATGGCGCCGACCGGATATCCCGAGATCTGCAACTCGCCCGCGCGCAAACCGGTGAGGCACTGCGCGCAACTCGTAAACCAGCTGGAGAACTGGTAGGATCGCAGGTGGGCGACGCTTTCCGATTGCTGGGCGGACACAGCCATGCGGAAGTTCGATTACTACGACACCGTGCTGGTACCGTGGTATTCGGAAGATGACTTTCCTGCCTTGCTGGACATGGTCGGCAAGGACCCCAGGATCCCCCGCTCCTATCCCGAATGGAAGCGCCAGTTCGCTGCCGCGACGGAGCTGCTTCTGGCCAAGGGCAAGACCGTCCAGATCATCACCGTTCGCCTCGCCGAGTATCTTGAGTGGCTGCAAAACACCCATCGCAGCAACACGGTGGCGGCACGCCTGCGCTATCTGAAATGGCTGGCCACGCAAAACGGCCAGAGGGCGACCGTCCTCCCCGTGCCGGCAAGGGTGCTGTCCGACGCAGGTGGCGAGGGCTAGCCGCACAGGGTTCGCCCCTGCCAGGTCCAAGGGGCCTGTCTCCGTCATGCGGTCGCGCCTGGCAGCGAGCGCCTTTGGCGCCCCCATAGGAAACAGGCAATGGCGGCTGCTTGCACCACGGCAGCGACCGCAAACAGCGCTGCCCCATCGAAGCTCGACAGTCCGGTTGGCGACAGCGTCCGCAGAGCGCCGAACACGGCCGGCGCAAAGGAATAACTTGCCTGTCCGATGGCAACGATCAGTGGAACGACGCGGGCAACGTCTGCCTTGCCGAATTCGACCTGTGCGATGAGCGGTGGCAGGGATGTGGCATTGCCAATCCCCGCACCGAACAGAATGACGCCCATGATCATCAGCGTTGCGTTGGCATCGCCCGCGATCAGGAAGGTCAATGACCCGCCGATCTGGACCGCATAGCTCGCGCAGGCGACGAGGCGGCGGTCCGCCGAGGCAGGCATGACGAGGCCGACCACCGTCCTGCCTGCGATCGCGGCGATCGTTGCGCCGCCCATGGCCAGCCCGGCATTTTGAGGCCCGATCGCCGGGACGAGCAGGGAGAACAGATGGGCGAGAAGGCCGATCTGGGCGAACAGACCCAACGCCATCCCTGCCGCCAGCGTCAGGAAACGACGGTCCCGCCACAGCGATCCCTTTGGCATGGCCRCCGCAGCCGAAGCGCTKACCGCAGCCGGACCTGCGTCTGGCCGAATGCCGTCAGGAAACTGGCTCAGTCGCTCGGGAGTCTTTGAAAACACAAAAATCGACAGGGAGAGAATAGCGGCGATCATCGTCACGCCGACCACGATCGCCGCCTTGAGAAAACCGATGGCGAGGATGAGAGCGACCCATAGAGGTGAGAAAATCACGCCGCCGATACTGGCTCCGTTATAGGCCATCGAGAGAGCCGCAGGGCGAGAACTCACGAACCAGGGGGAGATGATCGCATTGACGGCTGCGGCGCCCATCGCAACCCAGCCCACGCCGCTCAACAGAGCTGCGCAGAAGAGTTGCCACGGCTCGCTGGCCATCGCCCAGCCGACGACCCCGGCAGCAAGCAAGGCCGCCCCGAGAGCCGTCACCACGGGAACACTCAGGCTTCGATAGAGGCGCGGCAGATTGGCGATGACGACCGCTCCGACCAGAAAGTGCAGGGTGACAGCCGCTGAGACCAAGGCCACCGACCAGCCGGTCCGTTCGACGACGGTTTGCAGGTAGATCGGCGGCMCGTAGAAACCGACGCCCCACCCGAATGCCGCCAGAACAAAGGTCGCAGCGACGATATGCCAGCCGAAGAACGGTGGCTTCGCTGAAAGAGAGGACATGATGAAGCTCCTGACGCGGCTCAGGCGCTTATGGCAGCATCGGGCGGATAAATGCTTCGGTCCCGACCGTAGCATTCCCAAAAAAGCTTCGGCGATGATCCCGCCTGCAACACTGAGGCCGGACCATTCGACAGCCCTGGCGCTGATCCGGGAAACGGGTGAAGCCGTGGCAGCGCCCCTGCCCCGCGCGGAAAACCCGGCCTCGATCCGGCTCAGGTCTTGCCTTCGACCCAGCGTCCGATCATCTGGTAC
>NZ_JBFTLD010000252.1:0-15743 GCF_056396265.1 Allobosea sp. 05T422_2
CTGCCACGCTGTGCACGCCGCTTCCGTCCGCCCCGCCAGCAACCGGGCGCGGCCAAGCAGCGCCCATGCCGCCGAATAATCAGGATCAAGCGCGACCGCGCGCTCGAGGTGTACGATCGCGGCCGGGCCGTCGCCGCTCTTCAGGCAGGCGGCGCCAAGGGCGAAGCGGAGGATGTGGCTCTCGGCGCCAGCCGCGAGCCGCGCCGAGAGCCGCTCAGCGAGTCCCATCATCGGCTCAGGCCGGCAAGCGCGACGCGACCACATCCCAGTCGACGAGATGATCGACGAAGGCCTGGAGGTAATCGGCACGGCGGTTGCGATAGTCGACATAATAGGAATGCTCCCAGACATCGCAGCCGAGCAGCGGCGTCTGGTCATGGACCAGCGGGTTGATCGCGTTGGCTGATTTGGTGACGGCAAGACGCCCTTCCCGCGTCTGCACCAGCCAGACCCAGCCGGAACCGAACTGGGCAAGGCCCTGCTTCACGAACTCGGCCTTGAAGGCATCGATCGTTCCGAAGTCGCCCTTCAGCCGGGCTTCCAGCCTGCCGGGCATGCCGCCGGCATCGGGCCTTAGCGAGGGCCAGAAGAAATTGTGGTTCCAGTGCTGGCCGGCATTGTTGAAGATCGCCTCTGCGCCCGGTCTTTCGAAGGAGCCGCGAATGATCTCCTCAAGGCTCAAACCTTCGAAGGCCGAGCCCGGAACAAGCTCGTTGAGCTTGGTGACGTAAGCTTGATGGTGCTTGCCGTGATGCAGGTCCAGCGTCTCTGCCGACATGACGGGCGCCAACGCATCGAGGGCGTAAGGCAGGCTCGGAACCGTGAAGGGCATCGTCATCTCCAGCGCAGCTTGCAGCGGGTTGCTGCAAGCTCTATAAAACAAGTATTGACTTGGAATATTGGCGCTCCTGAAATATGTCAAGCTACGACTTGGAAAATGCATCATCACTGCCCCGTCCGCCGGCTGACCGGCTGCTGACCCTGCTGAAGACACGCGGCGCACAGACCGCGGCTGATCTGGGAAGGGCGCTTGGCACCACGGGCGAGAACGCGCGGCAGCAACTCGCGAAGCTCGCGACCGAAGCCCTTGTCGAAACCGAGACCGTGTCCCGAGGTGTCGGCCGCCCAACCCAGTTCTGGCGTTTGACCGACAAGGGTCAGGCGCGCTTCCCCGACAGCCATGCGGAGCTCACGGTCAGCCTGTTGCGGTCCGTGCGCGAACTCCTGGGGGCAGACGCGCTCGACCGTTTGATCAACGCCCGCGAAACCGAGATGCGAACCGCCTATCAGGCAGCCATGGCGGGCGCCGAAGGGCTGGAGGCCCGCATTGCGGCGCTCACCGAGATCCGGAGCCGCGAAGGCTATATGGCCGAATGGCAGCGATCGGACGATGGCTGGCTTCTGATCGAGAACCACTGTCCGATCTGCGCCGCGGCGTCGATTTGCCAGGGGTTTTGCCGCGCCGAACTCGCGATCTTCAGAGACGCGCTCGGACCGGGCTGTTCGGTCGAACGAGAGGAACACATCCTTCATGGCGCGCGGCGCTGCGCTTACCGCATTCGACCTTCAACATAGCGGGTGCAGCGGCCAGCGCCCCAGAATCTCGTATCGGCCTTGTCCCTGGAAACTCTCGATCAGGACAAAGTCGCGGGCAACCCAGCCGATCGGCCGCTCGAGCCCCATGGGAGGTACGAGTTCGCGGTCGTATAATATGGTCACATGGGGCGTCGAACCTGCCTGACCACCCGGTTTCAGCCCGACCCTCTTGAGCGCTCGATCGATGTTGCGGCGCAGTGTCGAAAGCGCGGCGAGATCCTCCCCGCAGCACAGGACAAGGGCGTGAGGTTCACCGCCGCTGAAACTGAGGAACCGGTCAAGGCTCACGGCGAACTGATGGGCCTCGACCATTCGGCCGGCTTCCAGCGCTGCGGCGATGATTTCCCTCGGCAATTCGATGAAATTGCMGACCTTGTTGAGCGAGACATGGAGCAGGCTCGGCGGGCGCAGCCGACCGTGCAGCTTGAACTCGGCGCGAAGGTCGCCGGCGAGATGGGAAATGTAGCTCGCTGTGTCCGGCTCCGGCAGGAGCGCGAAGAAGATTGCGACGCTTTCGCGATTGCCTGCCCGCGGGGGGCCGCGAAGGTTCTGCGGAAGACTGAGATCCGGAAACGACAGATCACACGCGTCGACAGGTGTCATCTCGCACCTCGCTCTCGACCTGTCCGGCAAGACGCCCGACCGCTACCGCAGCACGAAATCCGATACGCTTGTCCTGCTGCCCGCTAGCCAGGCCCTCCAATCGCAGCGCGACCGACCTCAGCGCCCGATGCTCGCCGGAGGGGGACCAGGGCGCGCACTCGACCAAGAGATTTTGGAGCTTTCAAGGCAATCGTGATCCGGGCTTCGCCTCGTTCAGCGCCTCGCTGTGGTCTGCGAGCTCGCGCGCCAGTCCAGGCCTCAGGATCTGCGCGAGACGGGCTTGGGCCTGACGCCAGACCGGCAGGGCCTCCTGTAACCGCCGTACGCCGGCTTCGGTCAGCCACACTGCACGACGCCGCAAGTCTGCCTCCACCACCGCGATCTCGATCAGCCCCTCGCGTTCCAGCGTACGCAGATTGCGCGACAGCGTGGATTGCTCGAGCCCGGTCCGCTGAGCGAGTGCGCCGAGCGTATCGTCGCCGATGGTCGCGATCTGCGCCATCAGCCCGGCTTGCGCCGCGGTAAGGCCAAGGGCCGCCATGTCCCGATCGATGAACAGCGAAATGCGTCGCGCCGCCAGCCGGGCATTCCAGGCCGGGCAAGCGTCGACCAGGGCGCGAGCCTCGCGTCGCAGGCTGCCTTGCGATTGCTTCCCAGCTCTCATGGTTATATGCATCTACAATACATGTAGATGCATGGAAATGGGCGTCGCGCGATCCGGGCGCCTCGTTCCCCACGTGGCAGACGTCCAATGGCCTCATTCGTCCTGAAGCGCGTCTACGACCACCGGGCCGCCAATGACGGCAAGCGCATCCTGGTCGACCGGCTTTGGCCGCGCGGCATCTCCAGGGACAAGGCGCATATCGACCTCTGGCTCAAGGAGATCGCGCCGAGCAATGCCCTGCGGAAGCAGTTTCACGGCAAGCCGGATGATTGGGATGCGTTCCGCGCGGCCTATGCGGACGAATTGACGAGCGAAGCGGCGCAAGCGGCCACCAGGGAGCTTTTCCGGCATCTGCGCGAAGGTCCGGTGACCCTGCTCTACGCGGCGCGTGACGAAGAGCGGAACAATGCGGTTGCGCTCAAGATCTGGCTCGAACAGCAGGGCGCCTGAGATGAACCACCCGGACCGAACCATCCTGGACCTCGTCGGCAACACCACCCTCCTCGCGCTGCGGCGGATCGCACCGGCAAACGGCGCCCGGATCCTGCTGAAGCTGGAAAGCGAAAACCCGACGGAGAGCATGAAGGACCGCATGGCGCTGGCGATGGTCGAGGCCGCCGAAGCGGACGGCCGCCTGAAGCCGGGAGGTTCCGTCGTCGAATATACCGGCGGAAGCACGGGCGTCTCCCTCTCGCTGGTCTGTGCCGTGAAGGGTTACCCGCTGCATATCGTGACCTCGGACGCGTTCGCGCGAGAGAAGCTCGAGCATATGAAACTGCTGGGCGCCCAGCTTCAGATCATTCCCAGTGAGAGCGGCCGCATGACCGAGAAGCTCACCCGCGACATGATCGAAGCCGCACGGGTCCTTGCCGCCGAGACCGGCAGTTTCTGGACCGACCAGATGAAGAACCGCGACCAGATGGCGGCCTATCACCGGATGGCTGACGAAGTCTGGGCGCAGACGAAGGGAAGGATCGACGGCTTCGTCCAGAGCGTCGGCACCGCCGCCTCGCTCCGCGGAACCGGCGAGGCGCTGCGCCGGCACAATGCCGCGATCGCAATTGCGGCCGTGGAGCCCGCCGAATCCCCGGTGCTGTCGGGCGGCGCGACCGGAGCCCACAAGATCGACGGGATCGGCGCCGGCTATGTCATGCCGCTCTGGGAGAAGGACATCGCCGACCGGATTGATCTGGTTTCGACCGAGGAGGCTGCCACCATGGCCCGCCGCCTCGCCCGAGAGGAAGGCCTCTTCGCGGGAACGTCGACGGGAGCCAATGTCGTCGCAGCGCTACGCCTCGCCGAGCAGTTCGGCCCCGGCGCGACCATCGTCACCGTGATGTGCGATACCGGTATGAAATATCTCAGCAAGCACTGAGGCGCTGCCGGCCGACGCACGACACTCCGTTCTTGTCCGGTGGGGATGGAATGGGCGCCGAAAGCGCCTTGAAGTCATCGCGACGCCCTATGCCCTGCATTTCAGGCCATGAGCCTGGGCAGCGCCGATGCCAGCGCATCGACGGCGAGACGTACCTTGCGCGGCAGGTGAGGCGTCTGCAGCCATAGCGCGTAGTTGTCGAACACATATCCCGGCTCATTCAGCAACAACGGCACAAGCTTGCCTGCCTGAATGCGCTCCTGAATCAGCCAAGATGGCAGCCAGGCAAGGCCCAGGCCGGAAGCTGYGGCATCGGCCACGGCATCAAGGTCGTCGAGCCGCAACCGGCCGACCGGCGCAACCTCCACCGGTGGCTGGCCCTCGCGCGCGAACAGCCACGGATGGATCCAGCCCGGCCGGCTGTAGATGATGGCGTGATGCCGGCCGATCTCCTCGATCTGCCCGGGCCGGCCGTGTGTCTCGAGATAGGACGGCGACGCGCAGACGAGCATCCGGTGACGCGCGATGCGTCGCGCGATCACGCCTGTCTTGTTCGCTAGCTCGCCTGTCCGGATGGCGAGATCGTAGTTCCCTTCGGCAAGATCGACGATGCGGTCGCTGAACGACAGATCAAGTTCCAGCGCGGGATGGCGCCGCGCAAGCTCCAGCAGGATGGGCGCAACGCAGCATCGGCCGAGGAGCGCAGGCATGGTGACACGCAGCTTTCCGCGCGGTTCTGAAAGCTGGTCGGCAGCGAGCGCATCTGCAGCCTCGGCTTCGGCCAGAACGACGCGGCAGCGATCGTAATAGGTGCGCCCGAAATCCGTCAGGCTCTGGCGGCGCGTGGTGCGGTTGATGAGGCTCACGCCCAGCCGCTCTTCCAGGAAGCGGACATGCTTGCCGACCATCGGCCCCGACAGATCGAGAGCCTCGGCGGCAGCCGCGAACGAGCCTAGGTCAACGGCTTTGACGAACACGGTCATGCTCGTAAGGCGATCCATCTTTCAGAACCCATAGTTTCGACTGATCTTCCGATTCGGCCATTTATCCGCGGCGCAGCCCGGACGCATAGCTTATTCCGTTCAAATAATTTGGAGTTACAGCCTATGGCACGCGTCGTTCGCTTTCATGAGCATGGTGGTCCCGAGGTCTTGCGCATCGAAACCGTGACGGTTCCGGCTCCCGGCCGAGGCGAGGTGCAGATCCGGGTCAAGGCGCTCGGGCTGAACCGCGCCGAGGCGTYGCTGCGCGCCGGCACTTATATCGAGACACCGACTTTGCCGTCCGGTCTCGGCCTTGAGGCAGCAGGCATCGTTGAAGCCGCCGGCGACGATGTGGAAGGGTTGGTACTTGGCGACGCCGTCAGCGTGGTGCCACCCGTGTCGATGGTGCGCTGGCCCGCCTATGGCGAGCTTGCCACGTTTCCAGCCGAACTCGTCGTGAAGCATCCGCCATCGCTCAGTTTCGAAGCGGCTGCCGCCTTCTGGATGCAGTACCTCACCGCCTATGGGGCGCTTATCGACATCGCCAAGCTCCGCAGGGAGGACTTTGTCGTCATCACGGCTGCATCAAGCAGCGTTGGACTTGCCGCGCTCCAGATTGCCAAGATGGTGGGCGCGACCACGATCGCGGTCACGCGCACCTCAGGCAAAAAGCAGGCCCTGCTCGCCTTTGGCGCGCCCCATGTCGTCGCTTCAGCCGAGGAAGATCTGGAAGCGCGGCTGTCGGACATCGCTGGCCGGAATGGTGTACGCGTCGTGCTACCATCGACAGGATCTTTCCGTTCGACCAGATCGTCGAGGCGCACCGGTTCCTGGAGTCGAACGAACAATTCGGCAAGATCGTCGTGACGATCTGATCGCTCGTGCGTTCTCCCGCCGGAGGCGCGGCGACTCCAAGGACCGGACTTCGCCGCGAAGTCTATTCGCATCGAGCGATCGAATGAATTTCAGGCTATATTTATCCGCTGTGAGGCACAGTATCGAAATGTAATATCCTACGAACGACTTCACCCTTTTCCATCAGAGCAATTCTTCATAGAATTTCATACCACTGGCCCAGGCGGCCAATTTACCCTAGTGGATGCCACCCGGCGTGCTCGTTTGAAATTTTTTGCTTGGATGTCGAAATCCGGGATTGGGCAGCGTTCTTGGGGCATCGAAACCAAGCTGAATGGCCCAACCCTGATGATTTTTCCGATTACCTCGATCTATGCGATCCCCCTGGCCGTGATCTTTCTGGTCCTGTGGATCGGCGTCACCAAAACCCGCTCGGCATTGAGCGTCTCCATCGGAGATGCAGGCAATGCCAATCTGCACGAACGCATCCGCCGGCATGGCAATTTCGTCGAATGGGTGCCGATGATCCTCATCTTGATGGTGCTGGCCGAGGGCCAGGGCGCCGGCCCGCTCTGGCTCCATGCCGCCGGGCTGCTGGTCGTCATCGGGCGGATTTTGCACCCCATCGGACTGCGCGCCAATGCCCCCACCCATCCCCTGCGGATCGCGGGTAACTCCGCCTGCATCCTTGCGACACTGACGCTGACCGCGGCCCTCGCCCTCGCGGCGCTTGGCTCTCGCCCCTGACACCTCCCCGAACCTGCCCAACACCGGAGACCTGACATGCAGTACATGGCGCTGATCTATAGTGACCCGTCCCTCGAGCCAGCCTATGGCACGCCTGAATTCGAGGTGATGATGAAGGGGTATTTCGACTTCAACGAAACCCTGAAGGCGGCGGGCGCTTATGTGGCGGGCGAAGGCCTGAAGGATGTCGAGACCGCCACGAGTCTGAGGATTCGCGGAGGCAAGGTGGAGACGATGGATGGCCCCTTTGCCGAGACCAAGGAACGCCTCGGCGGGTACTATATTTTCGAGGTTCCCGACCTGGATGCCGCCCTGCACTTCGCAGCGATGATCCCGTCGGCGGCCTATGGGACGATCGAAGTGCGGCCCGTGATGGACTACGACGCCTGATGTCGGAGGCCGCCCCCGATCCCCGATCGGTTTCCTGCGCCATCGAGAATATGGTGCGGATGGATCGGGGGCGGCTTCTGTCTGCGCTGATTGTTCAGCTGAAGAATTTTCAGCTTGCCGAKGACGCGCTGCAGGACGCCCTGGCCTCGGCGGTGGTGCATTGGGGAAGGACGGGGCTGCCTGCCTCGCCTCAGGGCTGGCTCTTGAAGGTCGCGCTGCGCAAGGCGATCGATCGCTTGCGCAAGTCGGCCCGTGAGGACCGCAAGGCTGGCGAGATCGCCCGGCTTTCCCTAGCCGAAGCAGCCGAGACGACGACCGAGGATATTGCCGACGAACGCCTGCGGCTGATCTTCACCTGCTGCCATCCGGCGCTGGAGCCCAAGACCCGGGTCGCACTGACGCTTCGCACCCTGGGCGGATTGAGCACGGCCGACGTTGCCGCTGCTTTCCTCGACAACGAAACCACCATGGGCCAGCGCCTCTCGCGGGCACGGGCAAAGATACTCGCCGCCGGCATTCCCTATGCCGTACCCGGACCGGAAGCCTGGGCAGAGCGGCTGCAATCCGTCCTGACCGTCGTCTATCTCATTTTCAACCAGGCCTATTCGGGCACGGACGAATCTCACGCCAGTCCTTTGGGTGAAGAGGCCATCTATCTTGCGCGCATGTTGAATGGCCTGCGTCCGGACCAGGCCGAAATCGAGGGACTGCTGGCGCTGATGCTGATCACCGAAGCCCGCCGCGCGGCACGGCTCGATGCCGGCGGAACCAGCGTCCCACTTGCAGTGCAGGACCGTAGGCTTTGGGATGGCGCCCGGATTGCCGAAGGGCTGGCCTTGCTCGATCGTGCAGTGGCGCGACGCGCGCCGGGGGCCTTTCAGATCAAGGCGGCGATTGCCGCCTTGCATGTCCAGGCGGAGCCGCCCGACTGGCCGCAGATCGTCCTGCTCTATGATAGCCTGTTGCGGATCGAACCGACGCCGGTCGTCCGGTTGAACCGCGCCGTGGCATTGGCGGAAGCTGGCGCACTCCAAGCAGGCTTGCACGCTCTTGAGTTGCTTGCCTCAGCGCTCTCGGCCTATCAGCCGTTTCATGCGGCACGTGCCGAATTGCTGTCCCGCTCGGGCCCGACCGACGCCGCGCTTGCGGCCTTTGATCGCGCCATCGGCCTTGCGTCCAGTCCATCGGACGCGGTCTTTCTCAGGTGCCGCCGGGATCAGGTCGCCCGGCACGCGGCAGAGACATCTTAGGGACCGCACTGGCGGTCAATCTGATCCCAAATCCGGCGGTGAAGGAGCCCCTCAGGAGTTGGTCAAAGCCATGGCCTCGACAATCTGAGGAGCGCTATCGGCGATCAAAGGTCGTTGTCGCATGCACATACTCGCATACCCGCGAGCGGTGGGTGCTGGCCTGCTGCCGCCGCTCGCCCTCACTCCACTCGATTGTTTGAACAACGAATAACCAATGGACATTTCTCGCAAATCTAATCTGTAACCGCAAAAACTCCGACATCAGGACTGTCAAAAAGTTGGGGTCCTGATTTCAAAGGCAAGATCACCGGACCGTTGCCGAACCCGTCTCAGTATTCTTGAGAAGCCTGCCGGCGTCTGACTGCAGCCTCAACCATCAAGCAACGCTCCCCCTTTCCTTCGGGCCAGCCTGGGGAGCMGCTTGCAACAGGATGATCAGAAGCGGGACAATGACGACCATTCCGGCGGCCAGCATCACTCCGGATACGCCGGATACAGTCAATATCCGGGCGCCGAGGATGGCTCCGAAGCCGATCGCCGAATTGATGACCGCCGAGTCTATCGCGGCAGCGGACATGACTGTCGAACCGGCCGCGCGCAGGATCCAGGTCTGCAGGCCCGCGAACAGCGCCGCGATGGCGGCGCCCCAGATGACGAGCAAGACGAAGACTCCACCTGTTCCTAGCTGAGGACCGAACCATCCAAGGCCAACAAGCGCCAGGCACAAGGCAAAAAGCCCTGCAGTGATGATGGACTTCATGAAGCGGTCGATGAGAAAGCCGGTCAGGATGTTCCCAATGAATCCTGCTCCCCCAAAGCCGAACAGCAACACACCGATCATGACCTGGGGAAGATCCGAAATCTCTCCGAGGAATGGTTCGATGAAAGTGTACGCTGCGAAATTCGCCGCCGCCATGARTGCCGTTACAGCATAGATCCCCAGCAGGTCATGTCTGCGGAACACCGATCCAAGCTCTCTCCATCCTGCCGGCGATCCGGGCTGCATTTTGGGAAGAACTGCGATCATCAGGACCGAGGTAAGCAGCCCGACTGCGCCAATTAGACCAAACGCTGCACGCCATCCACTCGCCTGACCGACGAGGTTCGCGAGCGGCACGCCGACAACGGTCGCCATCGAGATCCCGCCGAATATGATTGCGGTTGCAACACCCATACGGTGGGACGGTGCAATCTGTGACGCGACCGCAGCCGCCATGGCCCAGAAGAAACCGAGAACGACAGCGCCCACCGCGCGTGCCAGCAACAACCCGTCGAAGCTGTGGGAAATCATCGCCGCAAGATTGGTCGCGGAAAGAATGAGCATCAAGACGATGAGCAATGGCTTGCGAGGAAACTTCTGGAGCAGAACGACCGACAACAGGCCGCTCGCGGCGCCGATCCAGGCATAGAGCGTCACCGTGAGCCCGACCGCGGCCTGATCTCGTCCCAGATCAAGGGCGATCTGGGACAGCAGCCCGATCGGCGCGAACTCGGTCGTGACCATTGTGAACGAGGCGATGCCGAGCACGATTACCGCAAGCCAGATGCGGAGCGGAGAATCCGTATCTTCAGGTCTCATTGTAGGAGACCGCTTGCAAGGCCCAGTGGACTCCTGCCCTTGATGACCTTCCGGTTCGTTTTACGCCTGTCCTCATCGACGAACGCGGCCCTGAGGCCGTTGTCTGCCAGGGTCAATTGCTCCTCTGCGGTCCGGCCCAATCCCTCGGCCGAGGGGATGAGATTTTCGCTTACGTGACCTCTAAAATACGTTGGATCACCGGAGTTGACCGGAACGCAGATGCCGGCATGGAAGAGCCGGCGCAGATTGTGATGTTCGAGGCCGGGAAAGACCCTCAGCGCGACATTCGAGCGGGTCTGAATCACTCCCACTCGATCGTACCGGGCGGCTTCGACGTCACGTCGTAGACGACCCGGTTGATGCCCTTGACCTCGTTGATGATACGAGTCGCGGTGCGGCCGAGGAAGGCCATGTCGTAGGGATAGAAATCGGCCGTCATGCCGTCCACCGAGGTGACGGCACGCAACGCGCAGACATGGTCGTAGGTTCGGTGGTCACCCATCACGCCGACGGTGCGCACCGGCAGCAGCACGGCAAAAGCCTGCCAGATCACGTCGTAGAGACCGGCCTTGCGGATCTCCTCGAGGTAGATCGCGTCGGCCTTGCGCAGGATGTCGAGCTTTTCCTTGGTGATCTCGCCGGGGCAGCGAATGGCGAGGCCCGGCCCCGGGAAGGGATGGCGGCCGACGAAGGCCTCGGGCAGGCCAAGCTCCCGGCCCAGCACGCGGACCTCGTCCTTGAACAGCTCGCGCAGCGGCTCGACGAGCTTCATCTTCATGCGCTCGGGCAATCCGCCGACATTGTGGTGCGACTTGATCGTCACCGAGGGCCCGCCGGAGAAGGAGACGCTCTCGATCACGTCGGGATAGAGCGTGCCCTGCGCCAGGAAATCGGCACCGCCGAGCTTGCGCGCTTCCTCGTCGAAGACCTCGATGAAGAGGCGGCCGATGGTCTTGCGCTTGGCCTCCGGATCGGAGCCGCATTTGGCGAGCTCGGCGAGGAAGAGTTCCTCAGCCTCCACATGCACGAGCGGGATATTGTAGCTGTCGCGGAACAGGCGCACGACCTCTTCCGCCTCGTTCATCCGCATCAGGCCGTGATCGACGAAGACGCAGGTGAGCTGGTCACCGATGGCCTCGTGGATCAGCACGGCGGCAACGGCGGAATCGACGCCGCCGGAAAGCCCGCAGATCACCCTGCCCTTGCCGACCTGCGCACGGATCTTGGCGATGGTCTCGGAGCGATAGGCGGACATGCTCCAATCCGGGACGCAGCCGCAGATATCGACGACGAAGTTGCGCAGCAGCTTGGCGCCGTCCGGCGTATGCACCACCTCCGGATGGAACATGGTCGAATAGAAACGCCGCTCCTCGTCGCTCGCCACCGCAAAGGGCGCGTTCTCCGAGGTCGCCTTGACCGAAAAACCAGCCGGCAACTGCGTGACGCGGTCGCCATGGCTCATCCACACCGGAAAGCGGCCGCCCTGGTTCCAGACCTCCCTGAACAGTGCCGAGGGCGCGACGATCTCGACATCGGCGCGGCCGAACTCGGCCGCATGCCCGCCCTCGACCTTGCCGCCGAGCTGATGCGCCATGGTCTGCTGACCATAGCAGATGCCGAGAAGCGGCAGGCCCGCCGAGAAGACTTCCTGGGGCGCACGCGGCGAATTTTCATCCGGCACCGAGGCCGGCCCGCCGGAAAAGATGACACCCTTCGGCTTCATCCGCTGAAAGGCCTCGGAGGCCGACTGGAACGGCGCGATCTCGCAATAGACGCCGATCTCGCGTACGCGACGCGCGATCAGCTGCGTGACCTGGCTACCGAAATCGATGATGAGGATGGAGTCGTGGGGCTTGCTCGTCATCGCGCCCGGTTACGCCATCACGCGCGCAGGCGCAACGGCGCAAGCGCGCCTCAGGCCTCGCGCCTGACGCAAGCCAGATAGAATCCGTCCGTCCCGGTGCGCTGCGGCGACAATTGCAGGCCAAGCGCGGTCGAGAACCGCGCGAGCAAAGCAAAGTCGCCTTCCCTCGACGACAGGATCTCCTGGCTCGGCACGAGGGTGAAGCCGGGGTGGCGCTGCAGGAACCCTGAAACGGCCCCGTCATTCTCATCCGGAAGCACCGAGCAGGTGACATAGGCAATACGACCGCCGGGTTTCACCAGGCGGGCTGCGCGCGCCAGCACCTCGGCCTGGTCCTTGATCCGCTCGGCGAGCGCGCCCGGTCTGACGCGCCATTTTGCGTCGGGATTACGCCGCCAGGTGCCGGAACCGGTGCAGGGCGCATCGACCAGGACGAGATCGGCCTCGCCAATGACTTCGCTGAGGGATTCATGGCCGCGGCTGCGCGGGACGCGGATCTGGACGATACTGGCGCCCGAGCGCGCCAGACGCTCATGCAGTGGCGCCAGACGACGGCTATCGAGATCGGTCGCGAACAGGCGACCCTGATTCTGCATCTGGGCAGCGAGAGCCAACGTCTTGCCTCCGGCGCCGGCGCAGAGGTCGACCACGGTCTCGCCGTGCTTGGCGCCGGCCAGTAGCGAGACGAGCTGCGAGCCCTCGTCCTGGATCTCGAAGGCGCCCTCGAAGAAGCTCGGCTCGCTCTGCAGCGAAGGGCCGCGCCCATCCGCCCCCGGCAGGAAGCGGATCGCATCAGGGGACCATGCCCCCGCCTCCGCTCCAAGATGAGCGAGTTCCGCCAACACTTTGGCCTGATTCGACTTAAGGCGATTGACGCGGATATCGATCGGCGCACGATCGGCCAGTGCGGCGCCTTCCGACACGGCCTGCTCGCCAAAGCTCGCTGAGAAAGCAGGCCAAAGCCACTCAGGCACATCGGCGCGGACCCAGCCCGGTGCGTCGTCGAGATCGAAGGTGATCAGCCGGGTCGCCTCCTCGCGCGTCAGCGGCGCGGGCGCGTGGTTCTCGCCCGAGCACAGTTCGGCGATCTCTTCCATCCGGAGTTCGCGCAGGCCGGCGAGCATGCCGAGAACCATCGCGCGCGAGGTCTCCTCGCCCATGGCGAAGGCCGAGGAGGAGCGGCGGCGGAGCGCGTCATAGACCAGGGTCGCAATTGCGGCACGATCCTTCGACCCGGCAAAGCGCCGCGACAGACCCCAATCCTTCAGGGCGTCGGATGCCGGCCGGCGACGCTGTATGATATCGTCCAGCACCTCGATGGCGGCGCTGATGCGGGCGGCAGGGGTCATTGCGTCGTTCCGTCTGGTGCCGGCGTGTGCGGCATAATCTCGGCGCTGTGGTGTCATATAGACGAGGCAGGGGCAACAACGTCTCGACCGGATACTTGAGGCGAAGGCATGTCCCGGACATTCCGTCCCGGTTGAGCAGACGTTCTGCTCCGCCGCTCACGGGCGCTCATGACCTGGCCACCACTCCGGCCGATCTTGCGGCACTCTCCCCGAATGCCGCAATCCGCATGGCGAGCCGGGCTTCCCGGGCTTACGGTCCTCATCGCAGGATGATCCGGCAACCGAGGCTGGTTGCGCTTGCTGCGTCCAGCTTGAAAATCGACGTATTACCATGTGAAGCCGTCTGCTTGACGAAGCGTCGTCGTCAGCGGCACACCGGGGGCGATCGCTCCGATCAAGTGGAAACCACGCCATGCAGCGCTTTTGCCGAATCACGCTTGCCGGTCTTCTTGCCCTGGCCCTCACGGCCTGCGCCACAACACCGCCGCCAGACCTGACGCCGCCCCCGCAGAAGCGCCTCGACGCCAAGACGACGCTCGAAAACAAGCGCTGAGCCCGCAGCCGATCACAAGCGTCGCTCTGGCTTGGCCGGGCGACGCTTCTGCCGGGCCTCTCGATCGTCGTCCGTCAGGACGCGCCACGATACAGACCGGACGGGCAGCGCCCCCGCGCCTCGCCACAAAGTTGTCCTTGCGGCACAAGACCACTTCACGGAGCTGTCATATCGTCTGATCATGGTCGCGCGCTCTTGCCGCGATCAGGGAACAGATCCGATGAAACAGACGCTACTTTCGGCCACGATGCTGGCCGCCCTTGCCTGCGGCGGCGTTGCTGCCACATCGCCCGCCTTCGCCCAACCCGTGCCGACYCTCGATGGGAAGAAGCCCCTCATCGTCGGTCACCGCGGCGCCAGCGGCCACAGGCCCGAGCACACGCTCGAATCCTACAAGCTGGCGATCGAACAGGGCGCCGATTTCATCGAGCCGGATCTTGTCGCGACCAAGGACGGCGTACTCGTCGCACGGCACGAGCCGATGCTGAGCGGCACCACGGACGTTTCGGAGCGACCGGAATTCGCTGCTCGCAAGACTGTCAGGAAGGTCGACGGTGTCGACACCAATGACTGGTTCGCCGGGRATTTCACCCTCGCGGAGATCAAGACSCTGCGYGCCAAGCAGGCSWTSSCCGATCGCGACCAGTCGCATAATGGCAAGTTCCCGATCCCGACGCTGCAGGAGATCATCGATCTCGCCAAGGCCGAAAGCACCCGGACCGGCCGCACCATCGGCATCTATCCCGAGACCAAGCACCCGATCTTTCATGCCGCGATCGGGCTGCCGCTCGAGGACCGCCTGCTCGATCAGTTGAAGGCGGCCGGCTGGACCGAAAAGTCCTCGCCCGTGATCATCCAGAGCTTCGAGACGGCCAATCTCAAATATCTGCGCGGCAAGACGCAACTGCGCCTCGTCCAGCTCGTCGATGCCGATGACGTCGACAAGGATGGCGGCATCGTGCTGGCCGCGCCCTTCGACAAGCCCTACGATTTCGTCGTCACCGGCGACAAGCGCACCTTCAAGGACCTGGTCACGGCCGACGGGCTGAAGGAGATCAAGACCTATGCCGACGGCGTCGGACCGTGGAAGCCCTATATCCTCGCCGGCAAGCAGACGATCGGCGAGGACGGCAAGCCGAAGGATCTGAACGGCGACGGCAAGATCGACGAGCAGGATCGGGTGCTGATCGCGCCGACCAATGTCGTCAAKGACGCGCATGCGGCCGGACTCTTCGTCCATACCTGGACGTTCCGCAGCGAGCCGAAGCGGCTAACCTCGAATTTCAAGAGCGATCCCGCTGCCGAGTACAAGGCCTTCTTCGATCTCGGCATCGACGGGCTGTTCTCGGACTTCCCCGATGCCGCCGTGAAGGCCCGCGACGCCAAATAAGCCAGCCCCAACGATCAGCAGCCCGCCCCGGATCACCAGGGCGGGCTTTCTCTTGCACATTTCAGCGGGAGATCAATCGCAGACCCGCGTCGTACGCCTGATCTCGCCACGCGGCGTTTCCTCGATGGTCCTCACGGTGCGGCAATCGCCGCGCCAGCTGCTGCGCTCCCAGCGGGCGCGATCGCGCATGCGCTCTTCGCGGCGGATTTCGCGGTCGATGGCGCGCTCGCGCGGCGAGCGTGGATCGACCGAGACGCCGCCCGGTCCAATGTTGATCGACTGGGCATAGGCGCCGCTCGTCGCAAGCAGGACAGCAGTCATCGTCGGAATGATGAATCTCATGATGCGTTCCTCCATTCTGCAGGCAAGAACGGGGTACATCCCGAATTGTTCCGGAATTTGATCGCGCCGATAGTGGAGAGATACGGGGGGCTATCTCTATCTATGCCTGTTGGATCAATCGCCATGGCAGCGTCCACTATGGCAGACGACGCTCGGTCCTCGCTCTAACCTTGACGCAGTTGCGGCGCGCCGAGGGTTCGGCG
>NZ_JBFTLD010000253.1:0-9919 GCF_056396265.1 Allobosea sp. 05T422_2
GCGGCATCGATATGCGCCGGGAATCCGAAGCGCTCGACAGGAGATCACAACAAAATTATCTATAAAAAATGACCAGCGAACAGAAAGACACGCTCGCCATCCGGATCAGCCGCGCTCTGGCCGACCGGATCATCTCCGGAGCGATCGAGCCCGGAGCCCGCTTGCGCCAGGACCATGTCGCGGCCGAGTTCGGCGCCAGCCATGTGCCGGTGCGCGAGGCCTTTCAGAGGCTGGAAGCGCAGGGTCTGGCCGTCAGCGAGCCGCGCCGGGGCGTGCGGGTTGCCGCTTTCGATCTGCGGGAGGTCCGCGAGGTCGCGGAAATGCGGGCGGCGCTGGAGGTGTTGGCGCTGCGCCATGCCGCGCCACATCTGACCCGGGCGATCCTCGAGCAGGCCGAAGAAGCGACGCGCGCCGGCGACAAGTCGCAGGATGTGAGGTCGTGGGAGGATGCGAATCGGCGCTTTCACAAGCTGATCCTCGCTCCCTGCGCCATGCCCCGCTTGCTGGCTGCGATCGATGATCTGCATGCGACCAGCGCCCGGTTCCTGTTCGCTGCCTGGCGTTCGGAATGGGAGTCGCGCACCGATCACGACCACCGTGCTATCCTCTCCGCGTTGCGCGAAGGACAAATCGAGGCCGCGGCGGCGACGCTTGCGCGGCATGTCCAGTGGATTGGGACCAAGCCGGTTCGCACCTCCTCCGGTGGCACGCGCGAGGCCTTTTCGATCGTCGGATGACAGGTGCATGGCGGGAGGGGCTTGCATTCTTCGCCGCGATGTGGAGTCCATCATAGATCAGATTCATGAATTATAGATAATATGCATCTGATCACTGATGGAGATCGCAATGAACGCAATGACCTATGCTACGACGCAGCTGGCGGGCGGTCCGCTGCGCCTGAGCAGCCGCCCTGTCCTCGTGCAGGCGGGCGCCGTGCTGTTCGGAACCCTGCTCCTGGCGCTGGCCTCGCAAATCAGCGTGCCGATGGTTCCGGTGCCGATCACGCTGCAGACGCTGGCGGTGACGCTGATCGGCGCATTCTATGGCTGGCGTCTTGGCGCCGTCACTGTCCTCGCCTGGCTGTTCGAGGCGGCGCTCGGGCTGCCGGTTCTCGCCGGCGGCGCGTCCGGCCTGCCGCATTTCATGGGCCCGACGGGCGGCTATCTCTTCTCCTTCCCGATCGTGGCCGCCATGGTCGGCTGGCTTGCCGAGCGCGGCTGGGGCGGGAGCAGGCTCATGCGGTCCTTCGCCGCGATGCTGCTCGGCAATGCGCTCTGCCTGGTGATCGGCGCAGCATGGCTTGCGACCCTGATCGGCGTCGAGCGCGCGCTGCTCCTTGGCGTCGTCCCGTTCATCGTGGGGGCCGTCCTGAAATCCGCCTTGGGAGCTGCGATCCTGAAGGCCTCCAGCCGCTCGGAACAGGCAGGCTAAGCCTGCGGGCGGGTGTGCCGCGCTCCGGCTTCCGGCGCGCGGCAGCTCTGCCGTATCCAAGGCCGTGCAGGTCGTCGCTAACCTGTCGTCCTCGCGAGGCTGGTTCCGGCCAGCAGCAGGAGGCCGGCATTGGCGGCGTGCAGGGGCTGGATCGATTCCCGCGCTGGTTCCGTGMTGGGGCACGGAAGGCGGCTGATCCGGCCGGCATAGTGCTCTCCGGCGAGCTGCAGCGCCTCAGTGTCGGCCTTGCGGGTCTCGTAGATCAGAAAGGGTTCCTGCCAGGCGAGGCCGCAGCGATGGGCCGTCGCTTCCAGGGGGCGGAGAAGCTCGCGAAGCGAAAAGCGGTTCTGGCCCGCGGGCGTATAGGCCTCCGCAACATTGCCGGCGGTCGCGGCGATCAGGACCGGCTTGCCGGCGAGCAGGCGCCCTTCGTCCTGGTAGGCCAGGTAGAACATCCGGGTCAGCACCGCATCCTGCCAGGCTTTGAGCAGTGGTGGTGTCGAATACCACTGCACCGGGAATTGCAGGACGATCCGGTCTGCCGCGAGGAGGCGTGCGACCTCCGCATCGACGTCGATCACGCCATCTGAATACTGTGCCTGCATGTCGACGACGGTGATGCCCGGCAGTTCGGCAACGGCCTCGCAGAGGGCGCGGTTGACATTCGATGTGGCGAAATCGGGGTGGAACAACAGGATCAGGGTGTTGGGCACGGCGTCCTCCTTTGTGATGTGCAGAGGATGCGGGTGCCAACAAAATTACTCCAATGGATGATCGATATATCGTATTATCCATTTCATGAATTTAAGATCGACCGATCTCAACCTCCTTGTCGTCCTCGATGCGCTTCTGGACGAAGCCCATGTTTCGCGCGCCGCTGAGCGGGTTGGACTGTCCCAGCCGGCAGCATCCAGCGCGCTCGATCGCTGCCGGCATCTCTTCAATGACAGGCTCCTGGAGCGCGGCGGCGGGCAGATGCGGCTGACCGCAAGGGCGCAATCGCTCCAGAAGCCGATCAAGGATCTGCTGGCTCAGATGACAGCCTTGCTCGATCCGCCGCAGCCCGATCTCGCCACCTTGCAGCAGATTGTCCGGGTGGTGACGGCGGAGCTGCCGCCCGCCCTGCTGGCCGGAGGTTTGTATAGTGAGCTCGCGCGCACGGCCCCTGGCATCACACTGGCGCTCATGCCCTGGCGCGGTGCGCCGGAGGCGCTTGACGGCCTGGCGCGAGGCCATGCTGATCTTGCCGTCTCGGTCATCCCCAGCGTCGAGAAGGATTTTACCCGCAAGGAATTGCTGCGCGAGCGTTACGTCGTGGCGATGCGGAAGGAGCACCCGGCGGCGCTAGCCTTCGATCTGGATCGCTGGCTCGCCTATCCGCATGTTCTGGTTTCGGGCCGCGGCGAAACCTTCGGCGCGCTTGACGAAGCGCTCTCGGTCCTCGGCAGGAAGCGCCATGTCGGCATGGTCGTGCCGAGCTTCCTGATCGTTCCGCCGCTGCTGCTCGATTCCAACCTGATCGCGCTGCTGCCGAGCCGGACGCTCCCTCGGGATAGCGGCGAGCACTATGCGGTGCGGGAGCCGCCGATTCCGGTGCCGGGTTTTCCGCTCCATGTCGCCTGGCACAGGCGCAGTGACCGCGATCCGGCAGTGCAGCATGTGGCGGGGCTGATCGAGGCGCTGCTCTCCGCCTAAATCATCGGACCGGATATCGTATCCAGTTCGATGATCTAACCCTTTGTCTTTGCATCGGCTTTGCCCCGAAAACCGCAATCCACTTTTCGGGCCGATGCTTTAGCCCGCGGGCCGCGCCGGCTTACTTGTCGACGTCCAGCGGCGTCGTGCCGGCCGGTTTGCCGTCGGCGCCGAGCGTGATCTTTTCGATACGGGCCTCGGCCTGCTTCAGCAGGGCGTCGCAGCGTGCCTTGAGCGCTTCGCCGCTGGTGTAGATGTCGATCGATTCCTCGAGTGGCACGTCGCCGCGCTCGAGCCGGGCAACGATGCTCTCGAGCTGCTTCAGCGCCTCTTCGAAGGGCAGGGCGGCGATATCGGAATTGGTTTTGGCGTCGGTCAAGATCGGCGATTCCCGTTGGGCCACTCTTATCGGCTCTGGCCCTGTTCGCTGCAACCCTGCATCAGACCGGCAATGCGGAGGTCTTCTTGATCGTGCGCAGCGTCAGCGTCGATTGCACACGCGTGACGCCCGGCAGCTGGGTAATGATGTCGGTGTGGATGCGCTCGAAATCAGCGCTGTCGCGATAGATGACCCGCATCAGATAGTCATGCGCGCCAGCCAGCAGATGGCATTCCAGGATTTCGGGCAGATTCTGCACCGCCTGCTCGAACCCTTCAAGCGAGGCACGCCCCTGCTGGTCCAGCGTAACGAAGACGAAGGCCGTGCCGGGGAAGCCGGCGATCTTGTCGTCGAGCATCATCGCATAGCCGCGGATCAGCCCGCTTTCTTCCAATTGCCGGACGCGGCGCAGACAGGCGGACGGGGAGAGGTGAACCCTTTCGGCGAGGTCCGAATTGGTGATCCGCCCATCGGTCTGCAGGATGCGCAGAATGGTCCGGTCGCGGGAATCGAGTTCGATCGTCATGGCTTTGGCCCMTCTTGAGGGCGATGCATTGTCGCAAATTTCGTAAGAAGCAAGCAATTTTCTGCTCAGTTTCTCGGCTGTCGCGCTGATATGCACGACAACTCCCTTCGCATCCGCACAAAACTACCGCTCTCCTCCGAGGTTGCGCCCGCCGACGCGCAGGCCCGGAGCCGGCCTCTCGGCAATGACTTCTCGGCGATAGCGGAAGAGCGCGGCGGGGCGCCCGGCAGTGCGGGTCATCGTGCCAGTCGGCTCCACCAGCGCTGCGCTTTCGACCAGCCGCCGAAAGTTCTGCTTGTGCAGGTGCCGGCCCGAGATCGCCTCGACCGTGTTCTGCAGCGCGGTCAGGGTGAAGGCGTCCGGCATCAGTTCGAACACGACCGGACGGTATTTGAGCTTGGCGCGCAGTCGGCCGATCGCGGTCGCAAGGATGCGGCGATGGTCGAAGCGCATCGGCCGGCCCAGCAGGGGACTGGGGGAACGCGGCAGTGCATCGGGGCGCCGGTCGCGTAGCGCCTCATAGGCGAGCCCGGCATCGTAGAGCAGTTCGTAGCGCTCGAGCGTCTTCTCCTCGTCCCAGGGCACGCCACCGAGCCCGAAGCAACTTGCGATGCGCTGTTGGCGCGACAGGGCGCGCCGCTCCTGCTCCGCGCGTTCGGCCGCCTTGTCCTGCGCCCAGTCGTCGAGCTGCGGCAGGATGGTCGAGTCGAGGACCGCCGGGCGGCCGGCGCGCCAGTCCTCCCAGGGAAAGAAGCCATACCAGGGCTGGAATGCGACCTGCTCAGGCAGGGATGGCGCACGGGTCAGCGCGAGATAACCGACCGAGACGACATGGGGGCCGGTATCGCGGATCTCCGCCTGCCGCCCGCGATCCCCGAACGTGTAGAGCTGTTCGACATAGCCGAGCGACAGCGCGGTCTGGTCCGCAACCCAGGAGCGCAGGCCGATCTCGAAGGTGCGATGCGCCAGTGGGTCGAACGGGCCGTAGGGGAGGCCCGGCGTGGCGTCTCCGTCGTGACCCTGCGCCGTCAGGATATGCGGCTGGTTGCCGGTGAAGGCGACGATCGCTGCCGCGAGGCCGATCTCGATGGCGGGGGCTGTGACTTTGGGCATGTCACCACCACGATGCAGCAAGGCCGGCGCCGCCTCAATCGAGATCGATGCGGAACGGAGTGCCTTCGAACGCGTCCGCACCCCGGCCGATGCTCTCGATTGCGGTGGTCATGCGACCGGAGCGTCCGAGGATCTGGTCTGCGATCGAGACGAGCCGGGCGTTGGGCGTGGCCGAGGCAGATGCGCTGCGCAGCGCAAGCGCAATCTCCGCCTCGTCACGCTGGGGCCGCAGGGCGCAGGTCGCGATGTAGGCCGCCGCGGTCGAGCGGCTGATGCCCGCCCAGCAGTGAAACACGATCGGCGCGGCGCGGTCCCAGTCGCGGATGAAGCTCAGGAAGCGCTGGACATGGTCCTCGTCGGGCAGGACATGCCCGTCCAGCGGCGCCGTGATGTCCGACATGCCGATGAAGAGATGCCGCTCGGGCAGAATGCCGGCCGGGCGTTCCACGACCGTGTTGACGTTGATCAAGGTCACGACATGGCTGGCACCGACCGATGCGACCGTCTCGTGAAGCCGGGCGAGGGACGAAACATGGAGTGTCGGCATGGCGAGTTCCGCTGCAGGACGTGCGAAAGAGTGGCGCGAGTCGGTGACGATGATATGGCCAATCGTCGCGACATCGGGAACGGGGCGCGCCGTCTGACGGCGACACTCCACAGGAGCCTGCATGAACCTCTGGCTGCGCCTGCTCTGGCTTCTTGTCACCACGCTCTTMCGATCCAGGCTGAAGCCACCTTTCGACATGTCGGTCCTGCCGTTCCGCGTCTGGTTTCACGATCTCGACACCAGCCTGCACATGAACAATGGCCGCTACTGGAGTCTCATGGATCTCGGGCGGACCGACCTGATGCTGCGTACCGGGCTCTGGCGCACGGTGCTGCGTGAGGGCTGGGTGCCGGTGGTCAATGCCGGGATGATTCGTTTCAGGCGTGAATTGCGCCTGTTCCGCCCCTTCGCGCTGGAGACGCGGATCCTGTGCTGGACCGAGAACTGGCTGGTGATGCAGCATCGCATTCTCAGCCGGGGGCGCGACGGCACGGAGATCGTCGCTGCCGTGGCGCTGGTGCGAGCTGCCCTCTACGATCGTGCGACCAGGAGCTACGTGCCGGTGACCCGCATTCTCGCCGATATCGGAATCAGCGCCGAGAGCCCGCCGCAGAGCGCCGAGATCGCGGCCTTTCTCGCCTCGGAGGAGGCGATGCGCCAGGCCGGCGCCGCCGAGCGCTGAGTGGGGCAGGTCTCCCTGCTATTCAGCGGCGAGACGCATCGCGCGCCATTGCGCAAGCAGGGCGCGGAGTGCTCCGGGCTTCAGCGGCTTGTTGAGGATATGCACGTCGAAGGCCGCAGCGGCCTCCCGCACTTGAGGCGAGCGATCGGCCGTCAGCAGGATCGCGGGAACGCGCCTGGCGGAACGATCGCGCAAGGCCGCGATCGCGCTCAGCCCGTCGCCATGGTCGAGATGGTAGTCGGCGATGATCACGTCCGGCATGCCGTGGGCCTGAACCTGCGCAAGCGCTTCGTCCAGTCCGGGCGCTGTCGCGACGGCACAGCCCCATCCTTCGAGCAGGCGCTTCATGCCATCGAGGATCGTGGGTTCGTTGTCGATCGCCAGGAGCTTGAGGCCGGCCAATTGCCCCGCAGGCGTCGGGGGCGGGGTGCTGCTGGTCGCCATGGCCGGAAGCGGCGCCGTTCGCGGCACCATCACCGAGAACCGCGTCCCGCGCCCTGGCGTGGAGGTCAGGGTGAGCTTGTGGTCGAGCGTGCGGGAGATGCGTTCGACGATTGAAAGCCCGAGCCCGAGGCCACGGGCGACCTTGGCCCCTTGATCGAGCCGCTGGAACTCGCGAAACACCGTCTTCTGCTTGCTGGCAGGAATACCGAGGCCGGTATCGAGCACTTCGATCGAAACCTGATTGCCGCGACGGCGGCAGCCGACCAGGACCTTGCCGTTCGGCGTGTATTTGATCGCGTTCGATATCAGGTTCTGCAGCAGCCGGCGCAGCAGGCGCCGGTCCGAGCGCAGCGCGACGGAGCTGGGCGAAAACACCAGCTGCAGCCCCCGTTCCTGAGCGCTCGGCTCGAATTCGCGCTGGAGCTGGCGCATCAGTTCGTCGAGCCTGAAACTGGTCAGTTCCGGCTTGAGTGCGCCCCCGTCGAGACGCGAGATCTCCAGCAGTGCCGTCAGGATTTCCTCGACCGCGTCCAGCGACGCATCGATATTCTCGGCGAGTTCGGGGCTGGTGGCGATCCGGTCACGCTCGACCAGTGCCGTCGCATAGAGCCTCGCGGCATTGAGGGGTTGCAGCAGGTCGTGGCTAGCGGCGGCCAGGAAGCGCGTCTTGGACGCATTCGCCTCCTCGGCTTCGGCCTTGGCGCGCTGAAGCTCGGCGTTGACGTKGAGAATTTCCTCGGTGCGTTCGGCGACGCGTCGCTCGAGACTTTCATTGGTCCGCTCGAGCTCTTCATGCGCGGCGACGGTCTCGGTGATGTCGGTATAGGTCGTCACCAGGCCGCCATCGGGAAGCGGATTGGAGCGGATCTCGATGACCTTGGTCGAGGGAAAGAGCTTGAGCCGGACTGGCTCGCGGTCATTGACAAAGCTCTCGAGCCGCGCGGCCATCAACTCATCCTGCTCGCCATCGCCATAGGCGCCGCGGGCAGCATTGAAACGGACGATCTCGTCGAGCCCGGTGCCGAACCGCACCAGCGACTGCGGCAGGTCATAGAGTTCGATGAAGGCCTGGTTCCAGGCGAGCAGCCGCAGGTCCCGGTCGAGCACGGTAATGCCCTGGCCGGCATGGTCGAGCCCGTGCTGCAKAATATCGCGATTATACTGCAGGGCCGCCGAAGCATCATCGAGCAGCTTGAAGGCGGCTTCCGTCGACAGGTTTCGGCGGCGCAGCAGCAGGGAGAGCACAAGCCGTGAGGATGCCGCGCCGATGGCCGACGAGAGCAGATGCTCGCCGAAGCGCAGCATGTGGATGTCGGCCTCGCGATTGCTGCTGCTGGCAACCTCGCCACGCCCGATGGAGAAGCCCTCGAATGCGCGCTGCGTCCGCTCCTGGCCGAGATAGCGACCGATGGTCGATTGCAGCTCGGCCTCCGTKACGCTGGACCGCCAGAGCGAAAAGGACTGGGCCATCGTTGCGCGATCGGAGGTGACGAAGGAGTTGGCCTGCAGGCGCTCCATGGCATTGGCCGGTCGCAGCAGGGAGAAGCCGACATAACAGAGAAGGTTGAGGCCGAGGCTCCACAGCACGCCGTGCGGCAGGGCCGGCAGATCGAGGCCGAGCAGGGCTTCCGGCCGCAATGAGGTGATGCCCAGCGGCCCCTTGGCCACGATCTCGCTCCAGACACTGGTGGGGTATGCGAGGCTGGGGACCAGCAGCGTGTAGGCCCAGGTCAGCGTGCCCGCCGTCAAGCCTGCGACGGCGCCGAGCGCGGTGCCGCGCCGCCAGAGCAATCCGCCGAAGAATGCCGGCGCGATCTGTGCGGTTGCCGCAAAGGACAGGAGCCCGATCGAGACCAGCGCCGCTTCACCTGCCGCACGGTAATAGGCGTAGCCCATCAGGATCACGGCGAGGATGGCGAAGCGCCGGATGATCACGACCTGCGAACCGAGGTCGCCGCCGGTCGGGCCGGAACGCAGCGATCTCGGGATGGCCCGGTCCGGGTCGCTCAGCAGGCCACGGCCGCGCACCAGCAGCGGCATGACGAGATGGTTCGAGATCATGATGGCGAGCGCCACCGAGGCGACGATCACCATCGCGGTCGCGGCGGAGAGCCCGCCGATGAAGACGAACAGCGCGAGCCAGCCTGCACCCCGCTCCAGCGGCAGCAGCAGCACGGTCATGTCGCGATCGATGCCGCTTCCCGGCATCAGCAATTCGCCCGCCGCCGCCAGCGGCAGCACGAAGAGATTGATTAGGACGAGATAGAGGGGGAACATCCAGGCGGCGCGGCGGACGTCGCCCGGGTCCCGGTTCTCGACGATCGTCATGTGAAATTGCCGCGCCAGCAGCAGCGCGGCGAAGGACGAGAGCAGCGTCAGCGTCAGGAAGGTTGGCCAGCTCGAGGTCCGCTCCCAGATCGGAGGCGCCCCGTACGGCATCTTCGCCGCCCGGGCGAGGAGGTCTCCGAAGCCATCGAACAGGCCATAGGCGACGAAGATCCCGAGCGCGAGAAACGCCACGAGCTTGACCAGCGACTCGGCCGCAATCGCCAGCACCAGCCCGTCCTGGTGCTCGGTTGCATCGATATGGCGTGTGCCGAAGGCACAGGCGAAGCCGGCGAGCACCATGGCGACGAGGAAGGCGAGGTCGCTGAGGACCGGGACATCCGGCGTCAGCGCCTGGCCGCCGGTTGCGGTCAGGAACACCGAAAGCGAATTCGCGACGGCCTTGAGCTGCAAGGCGATGTAGGGCAGTGCGCCGATCACGGCGACGAGACAGACGAGCGCGGCCACCCGCTCGCTCTTGCCGTAGCGCGCGCCGACGAAATCCGCGATCGAGGTGATGTTCTGCGACTTGGCGATCTCGACGATACGCGTGACGAAGCGATAGCCGAAGCCGATGACCAGGATCGGCCCGACATAGATGCCAAGGAAATCGAAGCCGGCGCGATTGGCGAAGCCGACGGAGCCGTAGAAGGTCCAGGAGGTGCAGTAGACGCCGAGCGCCAGCGCATAGATCGTCGTGCGCGCCGGCCCGCCCATCAGCTTGCGGCCGAAGGTATCGGCAGCGTGCGCGATGGCGAACAGCACGCAGAGATAGCC